>CALQKQ020000050.1 GCA_943331195.2 Akkermansia muciniphila
CAGACCTCGCCGCCGCCCTCATCCAACTCAAATCCGCCCAACCCAACGCCCGCCTCGAACTCAAAGTCGACGAAAAAGCCTCCTTCGGCCTCCTCATCCAACTCTGGGACAGCCTCTCCAAAGCCGGCTACAAAGTCAACGAAGTCCCCGCCCGCGTCTTGCGCGCCGCCCCAGGCGCGCCATCTTAATCCCCTCCTTCCCTTTTATGATCCGCGAAATCGTCCTCTACGGCGACCCCGTCCTCCGGGTAAAGTGCCCCCCCATCACCGAAATCACCGACCACCTCCACGCCCTCGCCGCCGACATGCTCGAAACCATGGAAGCCGCCGAAGGCATCGGTCTCGCCGCCCCCCAAATCGGCCAAACCCTCCGCCTCGCCGTCATCGACGTCACCGGCGCTGAACAACCCTGCTCCTTCCTCCGCGTCGACGGCCAACCCGCCAACCTCGCCGACTTCATGCCCCTCAAGTTCACTAACCCCGAACTCAACATGGGCAAAGACAAAGCCATCATGAACGAAGGCTGCCTCAGCTTCCCCGACATCCGCACCGAAATCCGCCGCGGCGACCTCGTCAAAGCGAAACTCACCCTCCTCGACGGCCGCACCATCCTCCTGGAAACCGACGGACTCCTCTCCCGCGCCATCCAACACGAAACCGATCACCTCAACGGCATCCTCTTCATCGACCGCGCCACCCCCGCCGCCAAACTCAGCCTATAGAATAAAATCCACAAAATGTGGGACCAATTCGCCGCCGAAGAGTCCTGATCCCTCCCCGCCTCCCGCCCTCCCTTCACGCCCCCTGCCCTTCCAAAACCATGTTCGACCCCGGAGAAAAAGTCGTCTGCGTCGACGACAAATTCCACCCCGAAATCGCCTACCTCTTCACCGCCCTCCCCGTGAAAGGCACCACCTACACCATCCGCGAATGCGAAATGGGCCGCAACCAATGGGTCAGCGCCCAAAAAGGCTGGGACAGCGTCGACATGAAAGTCCTCCTCGTCGAACTCTCCAACCCCCTCGACCCCTCCACCCTCAAAGGCTGCCCCTCCGAACTCGGCTTCGCCGCCCGCCGCTTCGCCCCCCTCGAAACCATCTCCCACACCGAAAAAGCCGAAGTCCGCGAACTCATCCCCGCAGGTCGCTAAACCCCAAAGGAGAAAATCACCCCCACCTGGGACCGCAGCCCTCCCCTACCGCCCCGAAACCTCGCCCCGCAAATACCGCGCCCCGCGCGCCGTTAGCTTGAGATAAAAATCGGACGGCAAGCCCTCATAGCCCAGAAACCGCGAAGCCACACCGATCGGCGGGTCATTGCTGCATTTGAAAATCGCCGTCCCCTCATCCACTTCGTCAAACATCGCCACATAGAGCATCTCCGCCTTCGCCTCCCGCGCCGCCACAAATTGCGACCACAAAAAATCTCCCTTGAGCCGCGGAATCTTATCGAAAGCCTTGCCCTTCATGTTGAACCAGCTGAACCCCGGAAAGGCCACCGGCATATAGTCCAAGCCCCGCGCCCGGCACCACGCCAGGTCCGGCTTCCAGACCTCCTCCCCATGGGCCGCCGCCTCCACCGGCGTCCCATACCGCCCCACCGTCCAAGGACTCACCACATCCGCCAACAGCAACACCTCATGCAGCGCCGGATCCGCTGCGCTGTCCTTCTCCAGCTTCCGCCAGCCCGATGGCACCCCGAGCATCACCGTGCAGCCATCTTTCTTCAAAAACTCGATCAAACTCCGGCACTCCCCCAGCGTGTAAGCCCGGTCCTTCTGAAATCCCACCCCCCACACCACCACCACCGGCCGACCCCGGTGCTTCAGATAAGCCCGATCCTCCGTGACGTGCATCTGCCTGCGCAGCGCCCGCCAGTCCTCCATCACTCCCTCCATGGCCTGAGGGCCCAAACCGCTCAGATCATACATCACCGCATACGTCCTCCCATAGCGGTTCGCCCCCGCCCGGCAGTGATCCAGCACCACATTGTTATGCCGCAAAGGCACCGCCTCCCGCAGCGGCCCCGCAAAACGCTGCACAAATACCCCATCAATCCCGTAATCCTGCATCCACTTAAAATGGCGCAACACCGTCGCCTCCCGGAAGGCACTGTAAACCTCCGCTACCCGACCGTCCCCATGGCGGAACCCACTCGGAAAACGCTCCTCCGCCCCCAACTCCGCCACCTCCGGCCATAAATCAATCTTCGCATTGCCATCCTCCAGCGGCCCCGCCCCCTTCGTCCAATGATGATACCCTCGCCCCGCTCCATCCCCCTCAGCGTTGAACCATCCCTGGTAGCCCGCCATCACCTTGCCAGTGAGCGTCCCCGTATCCACCCCAGCCACACTCTCGCCCCGATATGGCTTCAAGGTCTCCCCATTCACCGCCTCTAACTCCGCTACCGGTGCCCCCCACAAAGCACCTATCCCCAGCCCAATCCAACACCCTAAAAAATAAACGCTTCTCATGATAATAAATTTAAAGCCGACAGAGCCGCACCTTCCCCCACCCAAAGGACCTTAGCCCCTTAATCCTAAAAGCGGGAGTTGAAACTCGACCATGGAGCCTTTTCCGTGATAAGTGCAGACCATAGGCCGTTTTTTTCCAGCTCTGGACCCTCCCCCTTTGGGTGAGTCCTTCCCGTTGGCAAAAGCCCCCAGCCAAATCCTGGCCGGTGCACCCGCCCCAGCGGCCGGGTGCACCCCGAATGGTGTCATGATGGGCCCATGACCCGGGAGGATTCACTGCGGTTTTTCCCGATTCATGGCTAGGCTGGGATGTTGGCTCAGTCGGCCTTAGGCCGCCCCTACAGGGCTTAACTTCCTTTGCTGCTAAACCTAAAACCGGGAGTTAAAAGCTGACGAGTGGGCCCTTTTTCCTGAAAAAAACGGGGGAAGAGCCGTTTTCTTTGGCCTCAGGAGGCTCACCCATTGGGTGACCGCTGACAGTGAGTCCTTTTCGCGGTCAAAAGCCCCCGGCGCATCGTGAACGGTGGACCCACCCAGCGGGCGGGGGCATCCCACATCGCGCCAATGTCATGGAAAAGTGCGCGATGAGGCCCGCCGATGAGGCCGCCCCTTCAGGGCTCGATGCCCTTTTCGGCCCGAGTCCCAGGGCGTTGCCCTGGGCTGGCGTAGACCGCGCCGTTGGCGCTCAGAATCGGCACCCTATAGGGCGCACCCTAATAGTACCGCGCCGCCCAGACGCCACCGCAAAAAATCCCCAAAAGGCCATTCCAGCATGCGGAACCCACTGATCGTCAACGCTCTTAATATGGCAAAATGGACTTCTGGCGGTCACCTTAGCCCAAGCACCGGGCCACGCCCTGGTTTTCTGCGCCCCAACGGGGCACCCTAAGTTCAGCCCAGGGCAAGGTCCGGGATCAGCACCGTGGACACATCATTGGCCCAACCGGCCATCATCCCTCAGCTGAAACTCCATAACCTGTTTGCCGAACACATCACAGGCCCAACGGGCCATCATCCCTCCGCCCAGGGCCACGCCCTGGGTTTTTTCAGCACCAAAAGGAATGTGAGCCCTGCAGGGGCGCCCTAACGGCGCATCAGACAGTTCGGCAGGAGTGCCAGCGCCGCCGCCCCAAAAAAGGCCACACGCCAAGCGAAAGCGCTCCCGCGCCAGCGCTCCGCGCCCAACGAATGCGATCGTCAATTCACGATTTTAGGTCCATTGATTGACTCGCGTTTTTAGGTTTAACAAAGCGGCACCGTTTCCCAGTCTCCCGCCAAGCCTGAAGGCGGGCACGCCCCAACCTCAACCCCAGCCGCAGCCGGGCTCCCTCAGCGCCCCGCCACCCCGTCCTCAGGGGCCGCCTCCGTCGTCAACATATGCGAAGCCGAGAGCCCGAAGACCGAGGGATCATACATCAACTCCGCGCGCGCCGCCGGCACCGCGACCTTGCCCTCAGCAATCACCCGCGCCAAGTAGCTGAGCCTGTAACTGCCCTTCCCCCCAAAGGAATCGCGGAAAAACAGCACCCGATCCCGCCTGATTTCCGTGTGGTCAGCCTCCCACGCAGGCTCCGCCGCGTCCCCATTCAAACCAGCGGCCATCGAAGAAAAATGGGTGTTCACAGCCTCCAAGGTGGCGGGCAGCGGATCGTCGACGGCGAGAAATTCCCCCGCCGTCGGCAGATCCAGTTTCAAAGAAACGCGCACCAAATCCCCCACCCGCAAGGAAACCGCCTCGGAGAGAGATCCGTCCGGAGCCACTTTTTGCCAACTGCGCGCGATGCCAAAGCCGGCGTGGCGCGCCGACTGCAATCCCGGCCGGGCGCGCGAGGCAATCTCCATCTTGGCGAAAAGCCGCTGCCCGCGCGGCAAGCTAGCGCTGAGGACCGGCAAAGCGGCGCCAGCCGCAAAATCGAGCGCCACCTCCTGCGAAGCCGGCGTCCCTGGCAGGTTGATTTCCTGCGATGTTTCGCCAAGCGACAGCACCGCAGGACCACTCCCTGCCCAAGCAGGGGCTTCCGCCGCCTCTTGGGCTAGCACCCTGAGCACCCACGCATTGGAAAAGGTATTGCGCCAGTCCCCCCGCGGGCTGCGCGAAGCCAACAAGCGCCCCACCGCCGCATCGGCCGCAGGATCCTTCAACGTGAACATGGCCATGATTCGGATCGCCTGAGTGCTCGCCGCACCCCACCAGTCTTCGCCTTCCTCGGGCTTCGCAAAGGCCAGCGCCTTGCGGGCCATCTCCGGCGGCCCGCCGCTCTCCATAATCGCCAGGGCCAGCAGCGCCCGACCAGTCGGCAGCAGCGACCCCAATGTGGCGAACAACGCCTCGTGGTAGCCAGGCTCGGCCTTGCCGAGGACGGCGAGGGCGTAGGCGGCATAGGCCTGCTCGGTCAAGGCCCAAGCCTCCCCGCTTCCCCCGCGCAGGGCCGCAGAAAGCCACTTCGCCAGCGATGCCAGCCGTTCCGGCGGGACCTGAGCTCCCGACCGCACCGCCAAGCCCAGTCCCACCGCCCCATGGGCGCTGGCCCAGAGCAGAGGCTCCTTGCCCCCCGGCCAATAAGCCAGCCCTCCCGAGTCCGTCTGCATTGAGAGCAACCGGTCAGATCCGCGCTGGATCACCTCCGCAATCTCCTGGTCCGGCCGAATCAAGTCCGGTACGGCCTTCTTGAGGTCCCGCAAGGTGAGCCAGGGCATCATGGCGGACATGGTCTGCTCCACACAGCCATAGGGATAGTGCAGCAGCTGATTCACCGCCTGGGCACCCTCCAGCAGGCGGCTGTTAGACAAAGTGACGGTTATCTTTCCGTGGGTTCCCTCCAAAAGCTCCGGCCGCACTGCGGCCAGCAGATTGGTGCCGTTGTCCGCGCTCGTCAGCGTCTTGAACTGGATCTCCCGCAACAGGGGCTCCGCCAAGCCCACCGCGAACTTCGATTCCACGGCGTCCGCCAACAGCGGAGCGCCGATGCAAGAGGCCTTCCACTGCAGCGTCAGCGGGCCATCCGCCGTGAACTTCACCGGAAAAGCCAGCTCCTTCGACTGCTGAGCGCCTAGATTCAAGCTGCGCCGCAAGCGCCGCCCCTCCAGCGGTTGGCGGCTGACAGGATCCAGCAAAAGCAGGTGCTCGTCGCCCAACAGCTCCACCGCTATCTCCCCCTCCTGGTTCGTGGTGTTGTGCAGCACCGCCTTCAGCGTGACCTCATCGCCCACATTGGCGAAGCGGGGCAAAGCAGGCTCCAACATGAGGGGCTGATTGACCTTGAAGCGACCTTCCGCCCGACCAAAACGGGAGGTCCCCTCCGAGGCCACCGCCGCCAAGCGGAATTCCGTCAAGTTGTCCGGTGCCGCGAAAGTCACCTTTACGCTGCCGTCCGCCCCCGTGCGCAGCATGCCCTGCCAGTAGGCCGTCGGCTTGAAATCGCGCCGCATCAGGGGCGCCGCGCCCTCATCCTCCCCGCCGCCCCCGATGACAAAGCCCTTGTTGGTAAACGCGCGCTTTTCCGGGTCCTCCGGCAGCAAACGCTGCAGGGAAACGCCCGTCCGGACCCCCAAAAGGCCGTCGCGGTTAAAATACCCATAGGCATCCGGCACCTCCCAGGGCATCAGGCTGAGAATGCCCTCGTCCACCGCCCAGAGGGCCAATTCCGCCTCCGGGACCGGCTTCCCCTGGGCATCGCGCACCACGGCGGAAACCTCCACCAGCCCCCGGGGACGCACCTCCGGCAAACTCGGCCGCAGCTCTACCATCAACTGGTTCGGCTTGCTCGCCACCTTGAGCTCGGCATAGCCAACCCGGTAGTCAGGCTGCGGATGGACTCGCCGGTCCTCCGCCCCGCCCCTCACTTGCATCACCGATACGAAGACATTGGGTGCCCAAGCTTCCTCCACCGCCACGGCGACGCTGCCACCCGCCTCCACCCGCTGAAGCGTCGCCTGGAGCACGCTATCGCGCTCCACCGTCACGAGGGCCATTCCAGAAAAAGGAGACTTCACCACCAGCCGAGCGGTTTCCCCCGGCTGATACTCGCTCTTGTCCGGCAACAGCTCCATCTTAACCCCGCTCTCCCGCTCCCAGGCGGACCAATCCGCCCCGTAAACGTCGATGCTAACCACCGTGCGCACTGGGCGGCCCGCCGCGTCGGCAGCGGTAAAGGTCAAGTGGTGGGTGCCCACTTCCCGAGGATGAAACGTCCAAGCCTCCTCCTCGCCGAGCACAGGAGACACCGTCAAGGTCTCGTCTCCTGCAGGGATAATGCTGACCTCATTGCGCACCTCCGTGCCCCCCCCAGCAGTCTGCACCCGCACCGCATTCCAGGCCAGGCGATCGATGTGTACCTGGGTCGGCACCGCTGCCGCCCAGCGCTGGCCGCCTTGATGCACCGCCACCAGGGATAGCGGCACGGCCGAGCCGACCTTGGCCGCATTCACAGGAAGCCGGACCCCCAAATAGAACGCCGAACTGTGTTCGGTGCGCTGCCACTCCCCAGCGATGGTCTGCTGGTTGATGTCCGTCACCTCCGCGCTGAGGGTCACCCGCTTCGGCCCGGGCACCCCGAACGAGGCGGGTAGCTTGGCTTCGAGCAGCGCCTGACCTTGCGCGTTCAGTTTGGCCGTTCCCTGCCCGGTCAAAAGCGGGCTCAGGGCCGCCTCCTCGCCAATCGATTGGTAGTTCTGTCCGTCGAAGACATAGGAGGATTTGGCGTGGCAGAAGCGGTAGCCCTCAAACCCGCTCGGCTGAAAGGCCGCCTGGGAAAGCCGCGCGGACCACGTCAGCGGGGCCGATCCCAGCGCCTTGCCCATCAAATAAGAAGCCTGGAGCGGGACCTGCAGGGATTCCACTCCCGCCACCACCCCCGCGTCGTCGAAGGCGAGGCGGAAAGCGTTGGGCTGATACTCCTGCACCAGCAGGCGATGCTCGAAAACGGCACGCGAAAGGCCTCCCGCTTCCGCAGCTTCCTCCTCCCCATCAGCCTCCCCATCAGCCTCACCTGCCTCGGAGGGGGCCGCCGGAGCCGCTCCGGGGCGGGGGAACTGAATCCGCAACCGGTGCCAACCCACCCCCTGGGCGGGAAGCTGGAGGGCCTCGGCAAAGGACCCCTTTTCGGTGAATTCAATCTCGCGCGTGAAAAGCGAGCGGCCCTGCGGGTCGATCATGGAAAGCTGGGCCCGCCGCTGGTCTGGAAAACGCAGCGCAGAGGCCTGGCGCATCCGCGCGATGGCCTTAAAAAAGACCGTCTCCCCCGGCTGATACACCGGTCGCTCCGAGAACATCAACAACTCTCGAGTCGGGGCGGCGGCCGCGTCCTCCTCCGCAGGTAGGTCGAAGGCCCAGCGGTCCAGCTCCATCTCTCCGCCATTCAGCGGCACCCCCCGCAAATCTTCACCCACCTGCGCCACCAGCCAGCGCGCCTGGCCCCACGGCAGCTTCGCCAAGCCGTCGGGCCCGGTCACCGCCGCGTCCCGCAAAACGCTCTCCTCCGAGTAGCTGCGCAGAGCCACCGCCGCCAGTGGGGCCCCCGTGGTGTGCGAAAAGGCATAGACCAGCGCCTGCCCCCCGGCCAGTTTCCACGCCAGCCCGATGTCCGAAAGCTGCACCACGGCCTGGGCTCCCAGCACCGCCTGCGAGGACACCGCCTCCTTGGGATCGCCTTCCACACTGACAAAATAGATCCCCGGCCGCCGCGTCGCTCCCAAGACCTCGTCCCACTTGAAGCCAAAGCGCTCGCTGCGGTCCAAGTCCACCGCCGTGGGCAGGGTCCGCTGCCACACGACCTCCCCCGGGACCACGGCCCATGGCAAACGGGTGTGGCCAGCGCCCTCATTCGCCTCATCGCGCTCATAGGTGGCATAGCCATTGAGCAGGAAGGCCACCGTCTCCGGCTGCGCTCGCTTAATTTTGATCCGCACCGCCTGCAAGTTAGCCGAGCTAAAGGAGAACTCCCCTTTGCCTCCGATCCACTGAGCGACGTCAAAGGCCGGCAGCGTCAATTGGGGGGCGTGGGCCGCGAAGCGGACCTCGCCAACGAAGGGCGCTTCCAAAAGCGTGCCGTCGGCCGCCGCCAAGCCCTTGGGCACGCGCACCACATAGCGCGTCCCCAATTGAAAGCTCCCCTTGGCGCGAAGCGTCTGACCCGACGCCTCCCAGCGCACGTCCACCGGGAGCGGCTCAAGCCGCACGCGGCGGGCCCACTCCTCCGGCGACAGGGCCGCGAGCGGCTTGTTAAAGGAAAGATGCCATTCCCGAGGGCCATCCAATACAGCCCCGGCCTGGAGGCCCACGGCCGCCAGCGGCACAATGTCGCCGTAGGGAAGGTCCACGGCTTGCTGGAGGCGCGCCTGGGCGCGGGCGTTGGCCAGGCCCGCAGGCAAGCGAAACGCCCATTTTTCCCCCGTCGGCAGCGGTGCCACTGGTGCCACCACCACCACCGAAATCGCAGCCGCCTCTCCCGGAATCACCCGCGCGGCGTCGCCCTGCTCCGCCCACGTTCCCACCGCGACCGCGTGTTTTTCCACCTCTTTAAAAAGGGGTCGCCGCGCGCTCACCTGGATGCGCTGGCCCGCCGCATTGGTGAAGCCCCCCGCAACCGCCACCTGAGCGGGGTCGACTTCGTCGTTAAAAAAGAGGGTGATCTCCGGCTGCCGTTGGGGATGCTGCCCCCGATACGAAGACTGCGGCCAATGCTCCCGCAACTCCAGCCCTGGACCCGACACCGACACTGGAACCGCAGCCACCGGCCGACCCGCCGCGTCCTCCAAGCCGCCCTTCAGCGCCACCAGCCACGTCTGCCCCAGCGGCAGCGGGCCCTCCAACTCCACCACCCCGCTGCGCAAACTGCTCCAGCGGAATCGCCCTGGCAAGGGAGGGCGCAGCTCCAACACCTCCGCCACATCCCGCGCCTGCCCCACCAGCGCCGCCGCCACCATCGGAGCAGGAAACCGCACTTCCAGCGAGGCTCCCTGGCCCCAGGGTCCGCGCGGGACCACGATCACCGCCCCCGCTCCTGGCTCCGCCCCAGCCCCCGTTGCTTCCCGCCCCTCTGCGCCCAGCGCAGGTGCCGCCGCAGGTGCCACCGCTTCCGCTGCGGCGGGCTTTGCCGCCACTCCAGCGTCAGCCACGCCCCTCCCCCAGGCCCAAAAACAAACCACGCCCACTCTAAAAAGACCTAGCACGGAATTCAATTTCATAAGAACTTACCTAAGGGAGCCCAACCATAACACGAGGCCGAGAAATAGCATTAGGAATCACCCTCTCTTTTGGGCCACCTCTGTTCCCTAGCCCCACCCACCCCGACCGAGTAGCCTCGCCTAGGGGTCGAGCCCAGGCTGCGGCAAGTCGACCCTAATCCTAAAATCGTGAGTTGACTATCCCATTCGGTGGGCGCGAAGCCGCTGGCGCGGGAGGCTTTCGCTTCGCCTGTGGCCTTTTTTGGGGCGGCCGCGCTGGCACCCCTGCCGAACTGTCTGATGCGCCGTTAGAGCGCCCCTACAGGGCTCACATTTCTTTTGGTGCTGAAAAAACCCAGGGCCTTGCCCTGGGCTGAGGGATGATGGCCCGTTGGGCCAATGATGTGTCCACGGTGCCGATCCCGGACCTTGCCCTGGGCTAAACTTAGGGTGCCCCGTTGGGGCGCAGCAAACCAGGGCGTGGCCCGGTGCTTGGGCTGACGTGACCGCAAAAAGTCCATTTTGCCACATTACGAGTATGGATGATCAGTGAGTTCCGCATGCTGGAATGGCCCTTGGGGGACTTTTTGCGCTGAGGTCTGGGTGGCGCGGTACGATCATAGCGCGCCCCATCGGGCGCCGATTCTGCTCGCCAACGGCGCGGCCTACGCCAACCCAGGGCAACGCCCTGGGAATCGAGCCAAGAAGAGCACCGAGCCCTAAAGGGGCGGCCTAATCGGCGGGCCCCATCGCGCGCTTTTTCATGACATTGGCGCGTTGTGGGGTGCCCCCGCCCGCCGGGCGGGTCCACCGGCCACGATGCGCCGGGGGCTTTTGACCGCGAAAGGGACTCACCCAACGGGTGAGCCTCCTGAGGCGAAGAAAAACGGCTCAGCCCCCGCACTCATCACGAAAAAGACCCCGAGGTCGAGTTTCAACTCCCATTTGTAGGCTAATCGACCCTCAGCCTAGTCCGCCCGCCCCGCGCCCGCTGGCCCCGCCGACCCCTGATGCCATCCCCCGCAAACCTCCGAAGGCAGCTAGCGCAGCTGCTCCCAGCCCGTGACCCGATTTCGGCTAAAGCGGACCACGAAGGTCGTCACCGGAAGATAATCCGGTTCCAAGGCTAGGCCCGGCCACCACGGATCGTAAAACCCGCCCCCATAGCGGCCCCAGCCATAGGGATAGCCATAACTGACAGACAAACCGGCGCGATACACCGGCCGCAGCTCGGCATAGCGCCACTGTTCATAGGGCTTCCCGTTTTCGCTGCCCCGCCACACCCGATCCGGCCGACCGAGCGCTAAATACACCCCATCGGGCGTCATGCCTTCGACCACCCGCCCTTCCCGCACCGCCTGCTGCTGCGCCTCCGGCAGGGCTTGGTAAAGTTGCGGTGCCTGCGCCACCCGACTGCCCGGAGTGGACGCAGCGCAGCCTGACAACCCCACGACCGCTCCCAGAGCCGCCAGGCGAACCCATATGTGGCAACGTTTCATAATCAAAGGCAGCAGGCAAAACAGCAGATCGGCAAGCGGGCAGGAGCGCAAAAGAGGACAAAAGGCGGCAAAAGGCGACCCGCCGACGGCCCAGCAGCGGGCCGCAGACAAGAACGGGGGATTTCCGGCTGCATTTCCCCAGAATCCTGCTGTGGTAGCGTCGCGTGGAAGATCCCTTTGGCCATTTAATTTCGTACCTGCGGCTCAGCATTACAGACCGCTGCAATGAGCGTTGCCACTATTGCATGCCCGAGGAACTGCAAACGTGGCTCCCCCGCAGCGACCTCCTCAGCTACGAGGAAATTCTCCGCTGCGTGCGCGCCGGGGTCGCTCTCGGCATCCACAAACTGCGCGTCACCGGCGGCGAACCCCTCACCCGCCGCGACGTCATCCCCTTCATCGCCCAACTCCACGCCATCCCCGGAATCGACGACATCGGCCTCTCCACCAACGGCACCCTCCTTTCCGACCTCCAGGCCGACGGCCGCAGCACCGCCGCGCACCTCCGCGACGCCGGCGTCCGCACCGTCAATATCTCGCTCGACACCCTCGACCCCGCCGCCTACGCCGCCGTCACCGGACGCGACCTGCTCCCCAAAGTCCTCGCGGGCATCGCGGCCTGCCGCGCCGCCGGTTTCGCGCAAATCAAGCTCAACTGCGTCCTCATGAAGGACCGCCATCAAGATCCCGCCGCCCTCCCCTCCTTGCTCGACTTCGCTGATCAGCAGGGCTGCCTGCTCCGCTTCATCGAGTTGATGCCGGTCACCTCACGGGAACTCCTCGAAGACCGCAGCTTTCTCCCCACCGCCACCGCCCGCCGCCTCATCGAAGCCCGCACCGGCCCGCTCGTGCCCCGCCCCGGCTTCAAAACCAATGGCCCCGCCTCTTATTATCAAGTCCCCGGGCGCGACCAACTCGTCGGCTTCATCGGAGCCATGACCAATCTCCACTTCTGCGAATCCTGCAACAAACTCCGCCTCACCTCCGACGGCAAGCTGCGCCCCTGTCTCGGCAGCCACCTTGAATTCGACCTCCGCGCCGTCCTCCGCGCCGGGGCCGACGACGCCGCCCTCAAAGATTTCTTCCTGCAAGTGGTCGCCCGCAAACCCAAGGAACACGACTTCCGCACCACCTACCAGCCCGGCCGCCACATGACCGCCATCGGCGGCTAGCCCCCGCACCAGGCTCTCGCCCGCCCAGGTTTTTCCCGCTAAAATCCTTCGCCAGCTCCCCGAACCCGCCCCGCTCCCATGCTCACCGTCGCCGACCTCACCTTCGCCATCCCCGGCGACGACACCGCCCTGCCCCTCCTCGATCAAGTCAGCTTCACCCTCCCCCCCAGCCACTTCCTCGCCATCGTCGGCCCCTCCGGCTGCGGCAAAACGACCCTCCTCAAAATCATCGCCGGCCTCCAGCCCGAAACCTCGGGCCACCTCCTCTGGCGCGGTCAAGACTTGGCCGATGGCGGCGAATTGACCGCCTCAGAATTAGGCTACGTCCCCCAGTTCAGCATCGCCCACGACCCCCTCACCGTCGCCGAATGCGTCGAAAACGCCGTCCGCCTCCGCACCCGCCTGCGCGGTGAAGCCCTCGACGCCGCCGTCGACGAAGCCCTTCGCCTCACCGGCCTCGCCGACCTCAACGAACACCGCGTCGCCATCCTCTCCGGCGGCCAAAAACGCCGCCTCGGCCTAGC
>CALQKQ020000051.1 GCA_943331195.2 Akkermansia muciniphila
CGCTGATTTCCTGAGGGCCTCGGCGTGGCATGCCACGGCGGCGAGCGAAGTGGCGTCGGTGGGTTTTCCCGGCCTTTTTCCTGGGGCGGAAGTGATCCCGAATGGGGTCGATTTGCCGGAGGTGGCCGAGGCGTGGCCGGAGCTGGGGGGGCCTAAGACGATGCTTTTTGTGGGGCGGATTTATCCGGTGAAAGGCTTGCCCATATTAGTGGAGGCCTGGGCCAAGGTGCGGCCTGCGGGGTGGGTGTTGCAGGTGGTGGGGCCGGACGAGGGGGGGCATCGGGGGGAAGTGGAGGAGCAGGTGCGGGCGGCGGGACTGGAGGGGGAGATTGTCTTTAAGGGAGCGCTGGGGGGAGCGGAGCTGAGGCGGGCGTATGGGGAGGCGGAGCTGTTGGTGTTGCCGAGCCATACGGAGAATTTTGGGATGGTGGTGGCGGAGGCTTTAGCGCAGGGGCGGCCGGTGATTGCCAGCCAAGGGAGTCCGTGGCAGGGGCTGGTAGAGCGAGGTTGCGGTTGGTGGCCGGAGGTGAGCGTGGCGGGGTTGGCGGAGGCGCTGGAGGCGGCGACGGCGCTGCGTTCGGAGGAGAGGAGGGCGATGGGGGCGCGGGGGCGGAGGTGGATGCAGGCTGATTTTTCGTGGTCGGGCTGTGCGGCGGCGATGGCCCGGCTGTATGGGTCGCTGGGTGGGCGGGGGCAAAGATAAGTGCCTCTGCGCTTGGCGAAGTGGGTTTACTGCCTTTGGTGGGCGCGAAAGAGGGAATGGATCCGCTGTTCTGGCGGCAGGGAGAGGCCGGGGATGTTCCCTTTTTGCAAGTGAATTAAGCTATGACAACCATTCTCGGAATTAACGCCTACCATGGGGATGCCTCGGCAGCTCTCGTTATTGACGGCCAGCTGGTGGCGGCGGTGGAGGAGGAACGGTTCAACCGCATCAAGCACTGGGCGGGCTTTCCGGCAGAGTCCCTGCGGTGGTGTTTGGAGGAGGCTGGGATCAAGCCTGAGGACGTGGACCACGTGGCGATTTCGTTTGATCCGCGGGCGAATCTGGGGCGGCGCCTGGGTTTTGTGGCGAGGCACCGGCCGTCACTGCGGGCGATCGTGGACCGCTTGAAGCGGCAGGGGAAAACGCTGTCTTTGGAGGAGCAATTTGCGGCGGCGATGCAGCGCAGTCCGCGGGAGTTGAAGGCGAAGATTCACCGGATTGAGCACCATCAGACGCATGTGGCGGCGGGGTTTTTGATTTCGCCCTTTGAAGAGGCGGCGGTGCTTTCGGTGGATGGGATGGGGGATTTTACGAGCACCTTGACGGCGATGGCGCGTGGGGTGGGGTGGACGGAATTAGAGCGGGTGTTTTTCCCGCACTCGATTGGTTTTTTATACAGTGCGATCACGATGTATTTGGGGTTTCCCTACTACGGGGATGAATACAAGGTGATGGGGTTGGCGCCGTATGGAGAGCCCGAGTTTGCTGACTTTTTCCGCAAATTGATCCAACCGAAGGGGGATGGGTTTGAGTTAAACTTGGATTATTTTACACATCACAAGCAGGGGATCCGAATGAGTTGGAATGGGGGTGCGCCGATGGTGGAGCCTTTTCACAGCGCGCTATTAGAGAAGCAATTGGGGCCGATGCGAGGGAAAGGGGAAGCGATGACGGCGCGGCACGACAATCTAGCGAAATCGCTGCAGGTGGTGACGGAGGAGATCATTCTGCATTTGTTGAATCGGCTGCATGAGCGGACGAAGTGTCCGAATCTGTGCATGACGGGAGGGGTGGCGATGAATTCGGTGGCCAATGGCAAGATTACGCGGGGAACGCCCTTTGAGAAGGTTTACATTCCGGCGGGGGCGGCGGACAATGGCACGTCGTTTGGGGCGGCGTTTTACGTGTGGAACAAGGTGTTGGGTGGCAAGCGGGGTTTTGTACAGGACCACGCTTATTGGGGCTGCGAATCGACGGATGAGGAGAGCTTGGCGGCGATTCGGGCGGCGGGTCTACCTTGCGAGACATTGGCGGAAGACGCCCTGTTGGAGCGGACGGTAGAAAAGATGCTGGAGGGAAAAGTGGTGGGGTGGTTCCAAGGGAAGATGGAGTTTGGGGCGCGGGCGCTGGGGAATCGATCGTTGATTGCGGATCCGCGGCGGACAGACATGCGGGACATCATCAATTTGCGGATCAAGCATCGGGAGAAATTCCGGCCATTTGCGCCGAGCATTTTGGAGGAGAAGGTGGGGGAGTGGTTTGAAATCGACGAAGCGACGCCTTACATGGAGAAGGTGTTTCCGATTCGGGAGGAGAAGCGGGGGTTGATTCCGGCGGTGACGCATGTCGATGGGAGCGGGCGGCTGCAGAGCGTGTCGAAGCGGACCAATCCTCGCTACCATGGGTTGATTGCGAAGTTTTATGAGAAAACGGGGGTGCCCATTGTGTTGAACACGTCGCTGAACGAGAATGAGCCGGTGGTGCGGCTACCGCGGGAGGCGATAGCGTGTTTTCTGCGGACGGATATGGACGTGTTGGTGCTGGGAAGTCACTTGATTGACCGGCACCGGGAGGATTTCCCGGAGACCCTGAGGAAGGCCCAGAGGAGCTAGGAGATCTACTTAGAACAAAACCCAGGCATTTGCCGAGTGAACGCGCCGGATCCTCTTATAGGGCATCCGGCGTTTTTCGTTTTGGGAGCAAGCTCGCCAGCCCAGGGAATTCTTCGCAATTGCCCAGGGTCGGAAGACTGGCCAAGGTGAGGTTTTGGGCTTTGCTATGCACTTTGTTTTGTTGAATCAGTTTTATCCGCCGGACGTGGCCCCTACTGGGGTGATGTTAGAGGCGCTGGCGGAGGTTTTGGTGGGGAGGGGGCATCGGGTGACGGTGGTGTGCGGTGGAGGTGGCGCGGGGGAGGCGAGTGGGGAGGAGGCTGGCGGAGGGGTTCGGCTGGTGCGGCTGCGGGCGCGGTCCTGGGGGAAGAAGTCGGTGGCGGGCAAGCTTTTGGCTTACAGTTCCTACTATTTGGGCGTGGCCTGGTACCTGGGGCAGAGGAGGGAGAAAGCGGAGGTGATTGTGGCCTTGACGACGCCGCCGTATCTTTCGGTGTTGGCGCGGGTGGGGGCTTGGTGGCACGGGGGACGGCATGCGCACTGGGTGATGGATTTGTACCCTGATGTCATGGTGGCGCACGGGATGCTGGCTGGCGGGGGGTGGGTGGATCGGGTGCTGGGGGCGTTGGGGCGCTGGGGGATGGGGGGGCGGCGGGCGGGGGCGGTGTTGACGCTGGGGCCGGATATGGCGGAACGGCTGGGGCGCTACTTGGGGCCGGGCCGGGCGGCGTCGGTGGTGCCGTTGTGGGGGACGGCAGGGGAGGAGGCGGAGGCGGGGGAGGTGGCGGCGCTGCGGGCGCGGCGGGGCTGGGGGGAAGGGGAAGTGGTGTTTTTGTATTCGGGAAACATGGGTTTGGGGCATCGGTTTGTAGAGGTTTTGGAGGCGGCCTTTGGGCTGGTGGGGGAGGTGTCTGAGGGAGGGTTTCGCGTGGCTTTTTTTGGGGGGGGGAAACGGCGGGGGGAGGTGGAGGTGGCGGCGGCGCAGGCCTTGGGGCGAGGGTTGCGGCTGGAAGTGCAGGATTATGTGCCGCAGGGGGAATTGGCGGCGCATTTGGCGTCGGGGGATGTGCATTTGGCGTCGCTGGAGCCGGGCTGGGACGGGATGATGGTGCCGAGCAAGCTTCCGGGGATATTTGCGGCGGGTCGGCCGGTGATCTTTACGGGGAGTCGGACGGGCAGCATGGGGCGGTGGATTGTGGAGAGCGGGGCGGGTTGGGTGGTGGCGCCTGGGGATGTGGCGGGGCATGTCGAAGCCCTGCGGGCGGCGCTGGATCCGGCGGAACGGGCGCGGCGGGGGACGGCGGCGCGGGCGTTTGGGGCGCAATGGTTTGATGCCCAGCGCAACGTGGCGCGCCTGGCCGATTTGCTGGAGGAGGAGAGCTAGGAAGGGCTTGCGGTTTTGGGTAGCCTTGTTAAAGTCTGGTGAATGCGGCCGGAATGGCGCGGCGGAGCGGGTGATCCTCGGGAAAAAACTAACTATTATGGATGATTACGGAAATGTAGCGCATGTCTGAAGAACACACGGAAGCAACGGCGCGGCGGCGGCGGCGCCGTCATGCGAAGGGGGTGGCGTGGCCGAGGGATCCGGAGGGGGCGGGGAGGGGGTCATTTTGGGCCTTTTTAGGGATGGCGGCGTTGGCGCTGTATGGAATCTTTGCGGGGGCGGCAGCTCCGGAGAGTCTGCACGGAGTGCTGTGGGTGGGGCTGGGGGTGCTGTTGGTGTTGTTTCCGCCGGAGTTGCAGTTGCGGCGGATGTGGTGGGTGCTTGGGGTGGCGCTGTTGGTGGGGGCCGCGATGGCTTTTTTGCCGGCGCGCTGGTTTGGGATCCCGGAGTGGCGCCGGGTGCTGGAGGGGGCGGGGGTTGACGTGGGAGCTTTGGTGACGATACAGCCGCGGCAGACGGCGGAAATTTGGGCGGCGTTGGCGCTCTCGGTGACGGCGGCGTGGTTTGTGCTGGGGCACCGGGTGTCGGACCGGGCGCACTTAGGTTTGGCGATCTTCGTAGCGCTGGGGCTGGCGGGCTATGGGGCGGTCTCGATATTGGCGGAGGGGCGCGCGCCGCGCTGGGCGTGGGATCCGGAGGCCAATTTTGGATTATTTGGCAATCGGAATCACACGGCGACGGTGTTGGTGATGGGGGTTTTGTGTGCTTTGGGGGTCTTGATGGAGGGGGTGAGGGAGAAGCGGGGAGGGCTGGCGGGACTGGCGTCGTTGGCGTTGGTGATTTGCCTATGGGGTCTACTGGGCTATTCGAGCAGTCGGGCGGGGCTGGTGCTGTTGGTGGTGGGGGTGGCGGCGTGGCTCGTGGGGATAGGGCGGCGGTATTTCTCGGGTCGGATGCTGGCGACGGTACTGGCCTTGGGCGTGGTGACGGCCGGGGTTTTTATGGGGGCCAATACCAAGCTGATGGAGCGGATTGAGCGATCGGTGGCGGTGGCCGAAGAACAGGTGGTGGGGTCGGCT
Organism: Akkermansia muciniphila; assembly: GCA_943331195.2. Taxonomy (GTDB): domain Bacteria; phylum Verrucomicrobiota; class Verrucomicrobiia; order Verrucomicrobiales; family V1-33; genus CAIZWU01. The sequence continues at coordinate 5,059 of CALQKQ020000051.1, forward strand.
GAAGGGGGAGATGGGGTGGCTCATCCGTATGATTTTCGGATGTTGGTGTACGGGGATGTTGTTGACATGCTGAAGGAGGAGCCGGTGGTGGGGGTGGGCTTGGGTCAGTTTTCTGCGGTTTTTCCGCAGCACCGGGAGCGGGCGGCGATTTTGGCGAAGTGCTGGCATCCGGAGAGCAATTGGCTGGCGGTGGCCTCGGAGGCTGGAGTGCTGACGGCGGGGGTGTTGGCGGCGGCGGTGGGGAGTCTGTTTTGGTTGGCTATGAGGGCGGGGCGCAGCCACCATGCGTGGCCGCTTACGCTGGGGACGTTGCTGGCGGCGGCGGTGGTGCCGGTGCATGGATTATTTGACGTGCCGGGCCATCACGCGGGGATTGCATGGCTGGCCTTGGTCCTGGTGGGCATGACTTTTCGGTGGAAGGATGAGCCGATTTTGCCGAGCGGTCGGCTGGCGCGGGGTAGTTTTCGGGTGGTGGGTTTGCTGATCCTGGTGGGTGGATGGGGGATCGTGTTCCGGTCTGGCCCGGGCTGGCGCCCGATTGCCAGTATGGAGGCACAGCGGGCCACGGCTTTGGCGAAGAGTTATTACGAGCGCGCTCAGGCGGAGATGAGCGATCCCGCAGCCCACCCGCCAGAAATCGGTCCGGATGGCGCGCCGATTGACCCCTTGGTAGTGGCTTTGGGGGTGATTGAGGAGGCGCTGCGGGTGGAGCCGCTCCACCCGGAACTTCACTATTGGCGGGGGTTGTTGGCGGTAAATTTCAGTGAAGCGCAAGGCATTGCGGACCAGGCGTTTGCGGTGCAGCGAATTTTGGAGCCCGATTGGCCGGAAGTGCCTTTTCGCCAGGCTCAGGCGTGGATGGCGACGGATCCGGCCCGCAGTTTGGAGCTTTGGCGCGAATGCTTGACGCGCATCAAAGCTCGGGAAAACAGTCCTAGCCGACAGGACGCCTATTGGAATCGGCAGCAGTTTTTGGAAAAAGCGAGGCAAGCGGCGCTTCCCTACCCAGGGATGGCGGAGGCCTTTGCGCAGCTGAAGGCGGAGATGAATCAGTAGTCCAAGGTGGCCTTGCCGAGGAAACGGGGGATGTTTGCGCGCGGCACGCTATCGCAAGCTGACGGCAGAGAGTGAGTTTTCAGGCCCCCGGAGGGCCTTGGTTGGCAAGGCGGGGCGGCCCATGGGGGCAGTGTTTTTCAGGGCGATGGGGAAGGCACCGCGCGTTGCCCTGAGTTGGCAAGAAACGCCCCTTGTGGCGGGCGGGAGTGGCCGGTTGGGACCGGTTGTTTGGTTTGGCTAAGCGTTGGCGGGTTTGGGTTTCTTGGATGATTTGCCTTCCCCGTAGACGCTGTCGGCGGTGTAGGGGTCGCCGTAGTAATAATAGTAGTAGGAGGCACCGCGCCGGGATGGCATCCGGTTCATCACGAGGCCCGCGATGCGGGCTCCGGTGGTTTGGAGAACGGTGAGGGCGCGCAAGGTGGCGCGGCGTTGCGTTTTGCCGAAGCGTAGCACCAGGCAGACGGCGTGGGCTTGGGGCGCGAGGCAGAGGCTGTCACCCACCGCGTTGACGGGGGCGCTGTCGATGACGACGCGGTCGTAGGTCTGCTCCAATTGTTTAATGAGTTGGACCATGCTGAGCTGACCGAGGAGCTCAGCGGGGTTGGGGGCGCGGCGGCCCGAGGGGAGGAGGGAGAGGTTGGCGACGCGGGTGGGGCGAATGGCGTCCTCCACGGGGCAGATATTGCTGAGGACGTCGGTGAGGCCGCGGAAGTCATCTTCTTTGCGGATGTTGCGGTCGACCAGGTTGGCGCTGAGGGCGGGGCGCCGCAAGTCAGCGTCGATGATGATGGTACGCAGGCCTTGGGTCGCGAAGGCGGCGGCGAGGTTCATGGACGTGAAGGTTTTTCCTTCGGAGGGGATGGCGCTGGTGACGAGGATGATGCGGCGCTTATCTTCGCTTCCGAGCAAGGAGAGGGAACTGCGCAGGGTGCGGAACGCTTCGGCCATGGCGCTGCCGGAGTCGTCGCTGACGGTGGTGCCAAAGCGGGGCAGCTTGCTGAGGTCGCCATCGGGTATGGCAGCTAGGACGGGGAGTCCGAAGGTGGATTCGGCGTCGTCGACGGTGCGCACGGTGGCGTCGAGTTGGTCGATGAGTAAGACGAGGCCGAGGCCAACCGCGAGTCCCATGATGGCGGCGCTCATCATGGCGGCGTTGCGGTCGGGACGGACGGGGTTGGGGTTGATGATGGGCTCTTCGTTGATGCGGTAGGGATTTTTGGTGAGGCCCTGGGTGACGTCTGTTTCTTTGAGACGTGTGAGGATGGTTTCGTAGAGCGAGCGGTCGGTTTCGGCCTCGCGCTTGAGGACGTCGTAAGGGATGGTGGTTTTATCAAGTTCGAAGACCTCGTTCTCTTGGTCTGCGAGCATTTTTTTGAGGTTATCTTCGTTTTGGATGAAGATTTTGTATTGTTGATCGAGGGAATCGCTGGCCTTGGCGATGGCGGATTTGAGCTTGGATTGGAGGTCCGCGATGGAACTGCTGATGGCTTTATATCTGGGGTGGAGGGGGAGGTAGCGTTCCTTGATGGCGGAGAAGGCGGATTCTTCGGAGGCTAGGGCGGAGCGGTAGGAGGCGACTTCGGGGAGGGCGGCGACGCTGGAGAGTCGCAGCATGGCTTCCGTGTTGTTGGGGTCGATTTGCTTGAGGGCGGCGAGGTCGGACTCGACGCTGGCGCGCTTGCTCTTGGCGGCCGTGACTTCAGCGTTGATGGAGTTGAGGCGGGCGACGACGAGGTTTTGGCCTTCTTTGACGGAGATTTCTTTGCTGTCGATGCGATACTGGGCGAGTTTTTTCTCAGATTCTTCGAGTTTGGATCTGAGTTTATTGGCTTCGTTGACGAGGAAGGTATTGGCGTTGCGGGAGCTATCGGTGCGGTCTTGGGACTGGAGCAGGAGGAACTGCTTGGTGACCTGGTCAGCTAGAGCGCGGGCTTTTTCAGGGGAGCCGTCCTCGGCGACGATGTCGAGGAGGCGGGTGCCGCGGCGGAGGGAGACGCTGAGTTGGCCGCGCACGGACTGGGCGAGGGCGCCTTCTTGTTCTGGGGTGATTTTGCCTGAGGGGTTTTGGCTAGCCCATTCGTCGGCGCGGCCGATGGCGCGGGCCACGGCGAGCATGAGGGTATTGTTGGTGAGGGACTGAATGACGGTGTTGACGGCGTCGAGGCCGGTGATGCGAGTGTCTTTGACGTCCTGAAGGTTTACAATTTTGTCCTGCTCCATTTCGATTTCGAGCACCGCGCGGGAGGCGTAGACAGGAGTCTGCTTGCTGACTTGGTTGTATTTGTAGGCTAGAGTGCCCGCCATCACGAGGATGATGAGCCAAGAGTAGCGCAGGATGAGGAAAAGGTAGTGTTGAACGTTCATGGAACGGGGAGGATCTCCGACGGGCAGGAGCGGGGGTTGAGGGAGTTAGAGGGCGGCAACGTATTCAGTTAAGTGTACAGAGATCGGCATTTACATAAACCAGGAGCGGCTCACTGGAAAGCTTTAATGAAAAACGATAAACCTTAGGGGCGGCGAATTGTGGAGGAGCGATCCGGTGGGAAGCTAGATCGAGAGAGGGAGCGCGGGGCTGGGGCCCCCATTTTCAGAAGAGGGACTCGCCGACTTCGATGATGTCGCCGGGTTGGATCATGAAAGTGGCGGCTTCGCCGGATTTGGCGAGTTTTTTGCCATCGACCTTGAGGGGTTCGGCGAGGGAGCCGCGCTTGATACGGATTTTGGAAGGGCTGGCGATGCGGGAGTAGCCGCCGGCCATGCCGATGGCCTGCTGGAGGCTGACGGTTTCGCCGTCGGGGAAGTAGAAGGAGCCGGCCTTGTTGACGGCTCCGAGCACGGTGAAGCGGCGCTTGGCGTAGGCTTTGATGAGGGTGCGCACGTTGGGGTTGACCAGGTAGCCGTCTTTGTACTTGGCGGTGATAGCTTGAGAGGCTTCGGCAATGGTGAGGCCTCCGATGGAGACTGGGCCAACCAGGGGAAGGTTGATGGAGCCGTCTTGATCGAGCATGACGAGGGCGCTGAGGTCGGGCTCTTGGTAGACCTCGACGGAGATTTGGTCCTTGGGCCCAAGGCGATGCTCGTCTGGGGGAATTTGGGCGTTGGCGCGGAGGAGGCTGGCGGCGAGAAGGGCGCCGAGGCAAAGGATGCGGAGGAGGCGGGAGGTCATGGGGGGTTAAAAGGCAAGGGATGCGGAGATGCCGAAGCGGTTGCCGGAAAAAGTGAGTCCAGACGAGCCGCCGTCATTCTTGCGGTGTTCGTAAAAAAGACCGAGGCTAGCGTTGGCGCTCAACTGATAGCTGAGATTGGTGCGGGCGAGCCAGTATTTCATGGGCTCGGACTCCGTCAGATAGGCTGCTGAGGTGTTGTTGGCGGATTGCAGGAGAGTACTTTCGGAAAATTCGTAGCCCCCCGTGAAGGAGAGCCCCCAGCGCTGGCCGATGCGCTGGTTGAGCCCAGCGTTGAGGGAGGTGCGCAGGACAGCGGAGCTGCCTTGGAGGGAGGATCCGGTGATGCCGCGATTGGCCGCGAGGCTGAGGGAGGTGCGGAGACGGATTTGATAGTTCGCTTGGAGATTGAAGACGAAGTTGGTGGTGTCGTCCTGTTGGAGCGCGGGGGCGGTGTAGTCGTTGACTGGGGCGGGCGCGGCTACAGGCGCGGCTACCACGGGAGGCGCAGGAGCAGGCAATGGGGCGAGGGGATCGACTGGAGCCGGGGTGGCCACGGGGGCTGGGACGGGTGCGGGGGCCGGGACGGGCTCTGGCGGCGTGGTCGCGGGGAGGGGTTCCATTTCCCCGTACTGGCGGAAATCGACTCCGGCGCTGGCGGCGAAGGTGAGCTTTCCTGTGGCTTGGTAAGCGGCGGTGAAGGAAATATTTTGGTAAATCTGATCGGCGTTTAGTTCGTTACTGACCGTGCCGTAGCTTCCGCGGAGGCCGAGGGCGGTTTTGCCGGTGATTTGGTATTGCAGGGCCAGTTGCGCCGCGAGGTCTTGGGTGGATTGATATTCGGGGTCGTCGTAGAGGAGGGCGCTGTAGACCACGCCGGTGTTGGCGCTGGCCTGCTCGGTCAGTGGGCGGCTGATGTTGATGCCGCTGCTGAGGAGGGTGCGGCCGACATACTGTCCGACTTCGCGCTGGGCGGCATCGGGGTTTTGAATGGCATTGGAGTTGAAGGAGGTGTTGGGGTTGAAGGAGCCGTTGGAGGATTGGCCGAGGCTTCCCTGGGGGCTGCCGGTGGGGCGCGAGTAATTGGCGCTGAGGGTGATGGTGTTTTTTCCGAGGGTGAACTGGAAGCTCTGGCCCCCATCGGCTCCCAATCCAAAGGCCTGCTCCACTCCATTCAATTCCGGATAGTCGGGATACCACGCTCCCAGGGCGGAGTAGCTGGCGACGAGTTTATTTTTTCCGAGGGTCAACAGGGGGAGTCCAGTGCTGAACTGGGCTTGGAGGATGGTGGTGCCGACGGGGTCAAGGTTGGACTGAAAAATATTGTCGTCGTAGGCAGCGCCGAAGGCGATGTTGAAATGGAGGAAGCGAGGGATGAGGCTGCCGAGGCCGGAGAGTTCCTCCTGGGAAGCGGTTTCGACTTGCTCGTAGGCTTCGCCACCCAAGGCGGCCTCGTCTTGGGGCATGGGCTCGACGGCCGCTTCGGGGTTGGCGGTTTCGACGTCGTCGGCAGCGAAGTCATCGGGGGCGCTGTCGTTGGGCCCTGGTTCGTCGTCGGCGGGGCCTCCGGTGGCGCTGGTGCCGGGCAGCGGCAGTGTGCTAGGGGTCGGCGAGGGTGCGGGGCTAGGGGCAGTGCGCAGTCCGGGGAGGGGTTCCCCCCTGGGGGCGGCTGGGGCGCTAGCTTCGCTGGCGGGGGGCGATATTTGAGCAGTGGTGGGCGTTACCAAGCACAACGTCGCCAGTCCGGCGGCGGCTCGCCGCGAAGGTGATCCGGGGATGAGGCCGGGCAGTTGCCGCAGAGCGGTCCAAGAAAAATGGGGAGTGGGACTGCGGAGCATTCGGATAGCATAATAAGGAAATTAGGCCGCAAATACAACTGTTTTCTTGCGGCGCCGGGCAGTCAGGGTAGGGAGCGAGGCCGGTGGGGTGGCGCCGGACCGGGGGGAGGGGAGGAGGGAGGCTGGAGGTCCCGCAAGAAACTTTTTAAAAAACCCCCAAGAGTGTTGACACTCCCCGATAAACGGCTAAGCTGATTGAGTATGAATCTTTCTTCTTCCAAAATTTTGTCCTGGGTGGCTGTTGTTGGAGTGGCTGCGGCCGGTCTGACCTCTGCTGTTTTCGCTGCTCGCACGACTTCCACGACCACTACTCCTACGGGTACAACGGGCACTGGTACGGGCACGACGACCACTCTCAAACCCCGGGGCACCTCGACCGGCACGACCATCACCCTGGCTCCGGTTGTCTCGGGTACGGGCTCGGCGGTGAGCATCAAGTAGGCTCTTCGCCCCCGATTTTAACTTATTATCTCCACTTATACTCTCAATGAAAACAAAATTTCTCGGAGGCGTTCTCCTAGGTCTGCTGTCCAGCGCGCTGGTTTCGCAGGCGGCCTACATCACCAATTTTAATACCGCGGTGCCTACAGATGGCGGTTCCAATTTTGCCACCGCTGATCCTCTGGATCAGGATGGATGGACGATCAACGATTCCAATCCTGGTCTGAGTTTTTTGCTCAACAAAACCGGAGGAGGGAAGCTTTTGGCTTTGGGCGGTTATTTTAATCCCACGAGCGTAGAGACGGTCAATTTGACGAGGGCGATTTATGAGCCGGCCGGAACTAGCATCGTCAAGATTGATTATGGATTAGTGAACAGCAAATCGCCGCTGACGGAGGCCACCGACCCTCCTTTTTATGCTTATGATGACTCCTTTGGTTTCACTTTTTCCGACGCCTCTGGACCCCTGTTGACGATTGGGATTGGCCCGGTGTCTCCTACCCCGGTTGAAACGAAGCGGCAGATTTATATCAGCGAGCTCGGGGGCTCTCCTACGGCGTTAAATCCAGACGGCATCAAGCCCAGCGACTACTCGCTCATTGGCTTGTTCAACCTGAGAATCACCTTTGGGGTCAGCGGATCCGACCTGACTTACTCTGGCAGGGCTGACGACCGAAATGGCCTTGCAGGGGGGCTGATTAACTTCTCGGGCACTTTGCCGGGCAAGGCAAACGCCGTGATCACCGAGCTTGGTATCAACTATAAATCCACCAACCCAGATGGTTTGGATTTTAACGGATCCAACTTCATGGTGGTGGACTCGATCATGATCCCCGAGCCGAGCGCGGCTTTGACGGGGGTGATGGCGCTGGGCTTGTTTGGGCTGCGCCGCCGCCGCTAGGCCTTTGCTGCTGATTCTTTCGAAAGGCGCTTCCCCGGACTGGGGAAGCGCCTTTTTTTGGTTTTGGGGTGAAGGATCGGGAAAGTGGTGGGCGGAGGGA
>CALQKQ020000052.1 GCA_943331195.2 Akkermansia muciniphila
GTCGGCCTCTTGGATGGCTTCTTCGACGGTCTGCATGAGTTCGACGCGGAGGACGTGGGCGCGGCTGGGGGAGAGGTAGGGGTCGTAGGCCATGACGCGCATGCCGAAGGCCATGGCGCGGCGGGCGACTTCGCTGCCGATGCGGCCCATGCCGAGGATGGCGAGGGTTTTGCCGTTGAGTTCGGTGCCTTGGAACTTTTTGCGTTCCCATTTGCCGGCGGTGGTGCTGGCGTGGGCTTGGGGGATGCTGCGGGCCAAGCTCATGAGGAGCGCGAAGGTGTGCTCGGCGGTGGAGATGGTGTTCCCCGCGGGGGTATTCATGACGATGACGCCATGTTTATTGGCGGCGGCGACGTCGATGTTGTCGATGCCGACGCCGGCGCGGCCGACCGCCTTGAGTTGGGTGGCCTTGGCCATGACCTCGGCGGTGATTTTGGTTTCGGAGCGGACCACGATGCCGGCGTATTCGTGGGCGGTGGCGAGGAGTTCTTCGGGTTTGATGCCGAGGTGGACGACGACGTCGAGCTCGGGCGTGGCTTTGAGTTCATCGATACCTTTTTCAGAAATGGGGTCGGCGATGAGGACTTTTTTCTTTTCCATAGAGGGGAGCCGGGGAGGGCAGATGGGGCGGGAAGGCCGGGTAAATGGGGAGGATGAAAGTAGGGAAGGGGCTGGGGGTGTCAAAGGTGATTTTCCCGAGTCGGTGGGGATGGACAAGGGCGGGAGCAGGGTGGATAGGGGAGGGATGGAATTTCCGCGCCTGCAGCACGCGTTTTTCACGCAGCGCTTGGAGTTGCGCCATCCCTGGACGATCGCGCGGGGGACGGCGGCGTTTAAGGAATACCAGTATGTACGCCTGGAGCGGGGCGGTCGGATGGCCTGGGGAGAGGCGGCGCACAACGCGCGCTACGGGGAGAGTTTGGCGTCGGTGCGGGCGGGGCTGGAGGCGGGCTGGGCGCTGGTAGAAGCGGGGGACTTGGCGGGTTCGGCGGAGCGGCTGAGTCGGCTAGGGTCGGGGCTGCCGCGGGCGGCGGTGGCGGCGCTGGAGATGGCCTTGGTGGATCTGGAGGGGAAGGAGCAGGGGCGCAGTGCCCGGGAGGTGTTGGGGGTGCCCGAGGGGCTGCCGCCGCCGACGAGTTTTAGCCTTGGCATGGGCGCGCGGGAGGAGATGCAAGCCAAGGTGCGGGAGGCGGCGGGCTTTGCGGTGTTGAAGCTGAAGTTGGGGAGCGATCGCGACCGGGAGTTGGTGCAGGCGGTGCGGGAGGTGACGGACCAGGTGTTGCGGGTGGACGCCAATGAGGGCTGGACGGATGCGGGGGCGGCGCTGCGGCAGATCGAGTGGCTGGCGGGGCAGGGGGTGGAATTGGTGGAGCAACCGCTGCCAGCGGGGCGCTTGGCGGAGATGGCGTGGTTGCGGGAGCGCTCGCCGCTGCCTTTGTTTGCCGATGAAGACGTGGTCGAGCGCGGGGACATGGCGCGCTTGGCGGGGGCCTATGATGGGGTCAACCTGAAGGTGATGAAGTCCGGTGGGCCGCGCGAGGTGTGGCGGATGGTGCAGGCGGCGCGGGAGGCCGGGCTGCAGGTCATGCTGGGTTGCATGATCGAGAGTTCCTGCGGGATCGCGGCGGCGGCGGCGCTGGCGGGGGCGGTGGATTTTGTGGATTTGGACGGCCACCTGTTGTTGGCGCAAGATCCGTTCCGGGGACTGCGCCTGGAGGAGGGGCGGGTGCTGCCGGGCGAGGGGCCGGGGCTGGGAGTGGAGTGGGTCGGCAGCGCCTAGCGCCGCAGCGGACGCTGAAGCCGCCAAGGCCGCTGAAGCCAAATTGGCCGCAGCCCTGAGCTCAAGGTTGGCGGGAGGCGGTGGGGCGGGGGCCGCTTACTGGGGGCGGGCGGGCTCTGCGGCCGAAGGAGCGGCTGCTGGGGTGGCGGGGCCGATGACGTTGGGGAGGTCTTGGGGCTGCTCGGAGGTGCGGCGTTTGCCGGGGGCCGGGGGGGCCAAGCGAGGGGCGCTGCTGACGGGGACGGTTTGGGCGGCGGGGAAGGGGGTTTGGCGCGACTGCCAGGTAGGGGCGGGGGGCGCGGGAGGGGTGGCGGCGAGGCCGGTGGGCTGGGCTGGGGGGCGCAAGGAGAGGAGGAGGGCGGCGCTGGCGGCGGCGCCGAGGGCACCCCAGGCGAGGGCGGGGCGGCGCAGGCCTTGGCTGGCGTGGGCCCACCACTCGCGGCTGCGGGCGAGGGCACCTAAGGCGTTTGCTGGGTTTGCTGGGCTTGGGGCAGCGGCGTGGAGGCGCTGGTAGGTGTGGAAATCGTGGAGAAAGCCTGCGAAGTAGTCCTGGCCGGGAGTTTCATGCCGCTTCAGCCGGAGGAGGCGGGAGAGTTGTTCGTCCTTGTTCATGGCGAGGGGGCCGTTTCAGGCGAGGTAGTTGGAGAGGTGGGCCTGGAGTTGCTTGTGGGCGTAGTGGAGGCGGGAGCGGACGGTTCCTTCGCTGACCTTAAGGATGCTGCTGATCTCGGCGTGGGGCAATCCCTGGATGTCGAAGAGAGTGACGACGGCTCGATGATCATTGGACAGCTTTTGCAGGGCTTCGTTCAAATGCTGCTGCAACTCGTGCAGCCCGGCTTCGCGGACGGGATCGCTGCTGGCGGTGAGTTCGAGGAATTCCCCGTCGTGCTGGATGCCGCTGTCGACATCGTCTAAGCTGAGCATGCGGCGGCGGTTGCGCTTTTTGAGGAAATTGAGGGTGAGGTTGACGGCGATGGTGTAGATCCAGGTGTAGAAGCCGCTTTGGCCGCGGAAGCTTTTGAGGTTGCGGAAGGCCCGGGCGAAGACTTCCTGGAGGAGGTCGTGGGTGTCCTCCCGGTGGCTCGTCATGTGGTAAATGAGGGCGTAGAGGCGCTGGGTGTATTTGAGGATGAGGGTGTCGAAGGCGGCGCAATCCCCCTCCTGGGCGCGCTCCACCAGGTCGCGGTCTTCCTGTTTGTCGTTCAAGGCGGCGTCGGCCATAGGAAGGGATGGGGCAGGCCGGGCGGCGGGGCAGGGATCAGGGAAGGGCGGGGAAATCGGCCGCCCTTCGGGTTAAGGTGACGGAGACGGCGCGGGTGTCGGGCAAGATGAATTTATGCAGGCAAACGCGCACCTGGGCGAGCGGCCAGCGCTGCAGGAGGAGGCGGCAGAGGTCTTCGGCGAGGGTTTCAATGAGCAGGCGCGGGCCGCGTTGGGATTCGGCGCGGCAGGCCAGGGCGACGTCGTAGTAATTAATGGTGCGGCGCAGATCTTCTTGCAGATCGGCGAGGGGCGCGGCCGGCCAGAGGGCGAGGTCGACTTCGAGCCGCTGCGGCAAAGCGCGCTCCTCCTCGGGCACGCCAATGTGCGCCACCAAGCTGAGGCCCTGGAGGTCGATGCGGTCTTGATGAAAGTCAGGAGGTTCCAAGCGATTTGGTGGACAAGCGGCGGTGGGGCTCCGTTCAACGAGGCCGGAAAAAGGCGCAGCCCAGCATCCCGCGCTAAGGGTGAGCGGCCCCAGTAAGCGGCGCGGGCACCCTCGGGAGGTTGGCTCTTTTTGGGCGCGCGACGATTTTTCCCGCCCCGCCGCGTGGCCGTCGGGCGGCCCGCTCAGTGGATCCGGGCGGGGTGGCTGTAGACGTTGAGGCGGTCTTCTCTGACAAAGCCGCACAGGGTGATGCCCGCCGCCTCGGCATAGGCCACCGCCAAGCTGCTGGGCGCGCCCACGGCCGCGATCACGGGCAGGCGGGCCGCGAGGGCTTTTTGCACCAGTTCAAAGGAGATGCGGCCGCTCAGCAGGAGGAGTCCCGAGGACAGCGACTGGCCGCAGAGGAGGGCGTGGCCCAACAATTTGTCGAGGGCGTTGTGGCGCCCCACGTCTTCGAAAAGCAGCGGCGCTGCGGCCAGGTCCTCCAGGGAAAACCAGGCGCAGGCGTGCAGCCCCCCCGTGGCCGCAAAGGCCGGCTGGGCCGCGCGGAGCCGCTCCGGCAAACCAGCTAGGGTCGCCGCCGCGACGAGCGGCGCGGGCCCAGGCACGAGCACTTGGTCCGGTCGCAGCCCGGTCGCGAGATCGGTTTTGCTGCAAATGCCGCAGCTCGACGAAGTGAAAACATGCCGCGTCAGCCGCGCCGGATCAAATCTAGCAGGATCGCTGAGGAGGACGTCCACGCTGTCCCCGGTTTCCCGGGAAGCGGGCTGGTCGGCTAGGGCATCCTCGGCCACCGCGCCGGGCGGCGGCCCCTGGGAAGCACATAGCGAAATTTCAAAGAGGTCCTCGGGGCCCCGGATCACGCCTTCAGTTAGAAGAAATCCCGCCGCCAATTCCCGGTCGTGCCCGGGCGTGCGCATCACCACGGCCACGGCACGGCCTTCGACGCGCAAGGTGAGGGGCGACTCGGCGGCGACGCAGTCGGCGGCGTCCTCCCAGCGGAAGGCCCCGCTGGCATCGCGGCTGGCGCGGCGCCGCTGCAGGGCCACCGCCGCCAGACTGGGACCCTCAGCAGGCAGCGGGTTCATGGCGATGACTTTTTCCCGATCCAGCCGACGCGCGGCCGCGCATCAGGGGCGCTGGTCGATGGGGAGGAGCGGCTGGGGCGCCACTGGGCCGATGTATTCGGTGAGGGGGCGGTAGAGGCGGTTGTCTTCCAATTGCTCCAAGACCTGGGCGGTCCAGCCAGCGGTGCGGCTGATGGCAAAGATCGGGGTGAAGAGGTCGGTGGGAATGCCCAAGCTGTAATAGACCGTCGCGCTGTAGAAATCGACGTTGGCATTCAAGTGCTTCTGCTCGCGCATGATGGTGGCAATGCGCTCGCTCATGCGAATCCACTTGGGCTCGCCCAGTTCCTCGGTGAGCTTGATGGCCATTTTTTGGAGGTGGGGAGCGCGGGGATCGAGCACTTTGTAGACGCGGTGGCCGATGCCCATGATCTTTTCCTTGCGGGCCATTTTGTCCGCGACCCAAGCATCGACGCGGTCTTCTTCGCCGATTTCCAAGAGCATATCGATGACGCCTTCGTTGGCCCCGCCATGGAGGGGGCCCTTGAGGGTGCCGATGGCGCTGGTGATCGCGGAATACATGTCGCTCAGCGTGGCCACGGTGACGCGGGCGCTGAAGGTGCTCGCATTCATGCCGTGTTCGGCGTGCAAGATGTAGGCTACATCCAAGGTGTGGGTGGCGTCCGCGCTAGGTTCCGCGCCGCTCATGAGATAGAGGAAACTGCCGGCTTCGCTGAGGTCCTGGCGAATTTCGGGAAGGGCGAGGCCTTGGCGGTGGCGGTGATAGGCGGCCACGATGAGGGGGACCTGGGCGCAGAGGGACAGGGCGCGCTCGGCGTTGAGGGCGGCGTTTTGATCTTGGCCCCGCAGGTCCAGCGCCCCGAGCAGGGAAACCGCCGTGCGCAGCACGCACATCGGCTCGAGATTGGTCGGCAAACTGACAATGAAAGCAGAGACTTCCGCCGGAAGCACCCGGCAGCGCCGCAAGTCCTCCGTAAACGCCGCCAATTCCGCGCGGTTCGGCAGATGCCCGCGGTGCAGCAGGTGAATCACTTCCTCAAAAGTGGTGTGCTCCACCAAATCGTCGATGCTATAGCCCAGATAGCAGAGCTTGCCCTGGGCTCCATCCACCTCGCTGAGGCGGGATTCATTGGCGACAACACCTTCAAGACCTTTGGCGACGAGTGACATATGCGAAGAGAGGGGGAAAAAGGAATCCGGGGCAACGTGGGTTTGATTTATTTCCGCGCGGAAAGTGCAAGTCTTAAGCGGGCCCCGCGCCGCGCTCAATGGTTTTTTAAACGCAGGTTTTGCGCCCTGCGGCCCCTGGAATGCTCCTCTCATCGCGCCGGACCCGCGCTGGAATGTTGCCCGCGCCCGCCGATGCTCACCCTGCCATGACCGCCCCCGCCCCCCCCACCCGCCACGCCGCCCTGCTCGCTTGGGTCGATGAAGTCATCGACCTCTGCCGCCCCGCCGCCGTCCATTGGTGCGATGGCTCCGCCCCCGAATACGATTTCCTCTGCCAAGGCCTCGTCGAAAGCGGCACCTTCCGCCGCCTCGACGAAACCCGCCACCCCGGCTCCTTCCTCGCCTTGTCCGATCCCTCCGACGTCGCCCGCGTCGAGGAACGCACCTTCATTTGCAGCAAGCGCCCCCAAGACGCCGGCCGCACCAACCATTGGCAGGACCCCGAGCAGATGAAAGCCACCCTGCGCGGCCTCTTCGACGGCTGCATGGCCGGCCGCACCCTTTACGTCATTCCCTTTTCGATGGGCCCTCTCGGCTCGCCCCGCTCCATCATCGGCGTCGAACTCACCGACTCCGCCTACGTCGTCGTCAATATGCGCATCATGGCCCGGATTGGCGCCGCCGTGCTTGAGGAACTGGGCGACGCGGGTGCCTTCGTGCCCTGCTTGCACAGCGTCGGCGCCCCTCGGCAAGTCGGCGTCCCCGACGTGCCCTGGCCCTGCAATCCCAACAAATACATCGTCCACTTCCCCGAAGAGCGCGCCATCTGGAGCTTCGGCAGCGGCTACGGCGGCAATGCCCTGCTCGGCAAAAAATGCCTCGCCCTGCGCATCGCCAGTGTCATGGGGCGCGACGAAGGCTGGATGGCCGAACACATGCTCATCCTCGGCTTGGAAAGCCCCCAGGGCGAAAAACTCTATTTCGCCGCCGCCTTCCCTAGCGCCTGCGGCAAAACGAACCTCTCCATGATCATCCCCCCGCCCGGCTACGAAGGCTGGAAGGCCACCGTGGTCGGCGACGACATCGCCTGGATGTGGCCCGGCCCCGACGGCCGCCTCCGCGCCATCAATCCCGAATCCGGCTACTTCGGCGTCGCCCCCGGCACCTCTCTGCTGTCCAACCCCAACGCCATGGCCGCCCTTTCCCGAAATACCATCTTCACCAACGTCGCCGCCACCGACGACGGCGGCGTCTGGTGGGAAGGCATGACCGAATCTCCGCCCGCTTCCCTCACCGATTGGCGCGGCCAGCCCTGGACGCCCGCCAGCGCCACTCCCGCCGCCCATCCCAACAGCCGCTTCACCGCTCCCGCCCGCCAGTGCCCGAGCATCGACCCCCATTGGGACGACCCCGCCGGCGTCCCCATTAGTGCGATTATCTTTGGCGGCCGCCGCCCCACCACCATGCCCCTCGTCTACCAGGCCTTCAATTGGGTCCACGGCGTCTACGTCGGCGCCACCATGGGCAGCGAAACCACCGCCGCCGCTGCGGGTGCCGTCGGCCGGGTGCGGCGCGACCCCATGGCCATGCTGCCCTTCTGCGGTTATAACATGGGGCACTACTTCCGCCACTGGATCGAAATGCGCCGCCTCCTCACCCACCTCCCCCGCATCTTCCACGTCAACTGGTTCCGCAAAAGCGCCTCCGGTACCTTCCTCTGGCCCGGTTTTGGCCAAAACATGCGCGTCCTCGAGTGGATCTTCCATCGCTGCCAAGGCCGCATCGCCGGCCACGAACAAAACATCGGCTGGGTCCCCCACTACGAGGACTTCAACTCCGACGGCCTTGAGGGCTTTACCCGCGACTCCTTCGACGCCGTGATGGCCTTCAACCCCGACGAATGGCGCGAAGAACTGATCAGCCAAGGCGAACTCTATCTCAATCTCTACGACAACCTCCCCAAGGAACTCATCTTCCAGCGCGAACTCCTCGCCGGACGGCTCTAGCGGTCTAACCTTAGGCCGGAAAAGGCGCGGGCCGCCGCGAGGGCTTGCGCAAGCCAACCACCTCGCGAAAGAACGCATAAAAAGCGCCCCCGCACCGCTCAGGACTGGCCGCGACAAAAGCCGGAGTGGCTTGTGAGTTGAATCGATCCTCGCTCGACCCGAACCCACCCGGACCCTTCCTTGCTAGTCCAATCTCACTTGACACCATCTATAGTAAGGAAAATAATGGCAACGATTTTATCATCTGCGGTGCGGCCAGGTGATTCGGGTCCAGGATCCCCCATCCTGTTCCGTTGCGGTTCGGCCCCCAACCCTGCTTTAACCATCGACCTGTTGCCATGCCACGTCCACAGTCCCCCCGCGTCCGCCCGGCCGCCGCTCCTTGTAGCCACCTCGCCTGCGCCTTAGTTTGGGGCCTACTTGCGGCCACCGCGACGGCGGCCAACTCCATTTTTCTCGATAGCACTGCCCCCGGAAATCAGGCAGTGGTCGACACGCCCTATGGCAGCTCCATTTTCATGATGCAGCCGGGCGTCAACGTGAATCCAGCCTTCAAGGTGGAAGACGGCCAGGCCAATTGGTCCAAGAACAACGGGACCGGTTTCAGCAACTCGGCCGACATGGTGCCGATGCCGATCTATCAAGTTCCCGTGATCACCTACAGCGGCACTCCCTATATCGCCATCGGGATCGATTTCAATGAAACCGGGAGTACCCCTAACTTCGAAGTCATCAATCTCATGCTCTGGGCCGGTCCGTCCAGCGCGCAGTCCCTCACCGTGGCCACCATGGCCCCTCTCGACATCAGCAGCCTCACCTGGGACTCCTCCGTCTCCAACCAAAAGCGCAATTCTTGGCAAAGCGGCTTGCGGCAGATGGCCTCTAACCCCAACAACACCGCGCTCGGCATCGACCTCCTCTACCAGCAAAACGCCAGCCCCCTGCTCAACGTCGCCGGGGACATGCTCCCCTACGGATCCGACCCGTATCGCGTCTATTCCAACGGCCTCTCAACCCTCGGCTCCAACCAATCCGACATCGCCATTCTCGTCCCCTACTCCGTATTGATCGGACGCAACTCCAGCGATGTCCTCTACCTCGGCTTGCAGACCGGTTCCCTCAACGACGGCGGCAGCGATCGCGTCGGCTTCCTTGATCCCGCCTCCCTGGTCTCCGGTGGTTACCTGCAACAGCAAGGCACGCCCATCATTACCAGCTTCATGGCACCCGACACCACGATCCTGGTACCAGAGCCATCCAGCGCCGCTCTGTTGCTAACCGTCGCCGCTGCCTTCGCGCACCGCCGCCGCCCTAATGCTTAGCAGCCTGAGGCGCCCTCATGGGCGATCCCTCATGAGCAAAGGAGGCCCCTCTGCGGCTGAGCTCAACCCTTACGGTTAGCCTAAAAAGGGAGCTGCCAGGCGACCAGGATAAGCCCAAGCCCCCCTACCTTGATGCCGGAGGCCATTTCAGCTCGATGCCGGATGGCCCACAGATCGATGCCAAAGCCATCCCAGTTCGACGCCGAAGTCCTCCCATACCGATGCCGGAGGCATCTCCGCGGGTAGCCGATGGTTAGCGAAGCGACACCCCCGGATCCCCACGGTAGCCTCACTCGCACCCCGGCAGGGATGCCAGCGCGGCCGCCCCCAAAAAAGGTCACACGCCAAGCGAAAGCCTCCCGCGCCAGCGCGCTCCGCGCCCCCCGAATAGGATAGTGAACTCACGTTTTTAGGCTCAGCCCGCCCGCAGCTCGGCCATGGCCGCCCCTGCGGCGTGGGCCATCACCGCCGAGGCCAATCCCGTCTCCTCGTGGCCGCTGGCGCGGTGGAAAAGCTCCGCGCCCCGCCCCAGCGCCCACGAACCCAGCGCCGCCGCCCGGTAAAGCGGCATCCCCTGGGCCACCAAGGTCGTCAAAAATCCCGTGAGGACATCGCCCATTCCCCCCCGCGCCATCAGGGGGTGGCCGCTGCCATTCCAAGCGGCGGGGCGTCCCGCTTCGACCACGAAGGAGCGCGCGCTCTTCGCTAGAAGAGTCACCCCAAAGGCTTCCACAAATGCCTGCGCCTCGCGGCGCTGCCCCCGCCCCTCCTGAGCCCTCCCGGCCGCCGCTACCAAGCGCGCCCATTCCCCAGGATGCGGCGTCAACAACCTCGGCCCGCCCCAAACCACGTCCCCGCGCCCTAGCCAAGGCCCGGCCGCTAACTTATTCAGCGCATCCGCATCCACAATCATCGGCCGCAGGTCGCGCCGCAGCAACTCCTCCAGCCCCGGCAGCGGACTCGACCCCATCCCCGGCCCCACCCCCAGCGCATCGAGCGGGAAATCCATCACTTCCAGGCAAGAATCCACCGGCCGCACCATCACTTCCGGCGGGCAACTAGCGGCTAGTATAGCGTAGACATCCTGCGGGCAAAACAGCGTCACCAGCCCCCCGCCCATCAAGGCCGCCGCCGTGGCCGCGAGCCGCGCCGCCCCCGTTAAACCCACCGATCCCGCCAGCAAGCCCACCCGCCCACTCTGACCCTTGTGCCGCGAGAAAGCCGGGCGCGGCAGCAGCCACGCGCGCAAACCCGCCGCCGTCACCAGCACATCCCGCGCCTCCCGCCCTCCTGGTTCCCCCAACCCCTCCAGTGGAATCGCCAGCAAACGCCCCACCGAAGCGCTGGCCTCATCCGCAAACAGAAAATCCTTCGGCCAGCCCAAGGTCGCCGTCAGATCCGCCATCACTGGCTCCGCATCGCCGCCCAGCCCGCTCGGTAGGTCCACCGCCAGCGTCACCGCCTGGCGGTGTTGCCGCATCACATGGAGCGCCCGCACCGCCGCCGCCGCTTCCCCGCGCAGCGGACCGCCTCCCCCGATTCCCAACACCCCATCGATCAGCAAGAGCGGCCGCCCCGCCGGAACCTCCCCCGCCTCCAGCGCCGCGCGCGACACCCGAGAACCCAGCGCCGCCAGCTTCCGCGCCGCCAGCGGGCGCAGCTCCTCCTCCGGCCAGGCCAGCCGCAACTCCACCTGCCAGCCCGCCTCCACCAGGTGGCCCGCCAACACAAAAGCGTCGCCCGCGTTGTGCCCCTTGCCCGCAAACACCACCGCCACCCCCGGCTGCGGCAGCCACTCCCGCACCACTTCCGCCAAGCCCCGGCCCGCCGCGTCCATCAAGGCTTCCTCGCTGCGCCCCGCCGCCACCGCCTCCCCTTCCAAAGCGCGCATCTCCCCCGCAGTGACCAGGGCCGGAAAAGCAGGGTGCCAAGCAGACATCCGCCAACCTACCCCACCAGCCCGCCCCCGCCAGTTGGGAAAACCCCCACCTCATTCCCGCCGCATTCCCAGCTCAATCCCAGCTCAATCCCGCCGCAAGGCCTCCAGCCCCCACTCCGCCTGGCCGCACTCCCGCGCCAATTCATTGAATTCCGCAATCTCCGCCGCCGTGAAAAGCAAGCCCCCCGCCGCCGCCGTGGCCGCCGCCGCCTCCGCTTCCGGTTGCCCCGGCAGCGTGCAGCCCTCATTCCCGTGCCCAAAAATATCGCGCAATACCGCCCGCAGATTCTCCCCCTGCTGCCGCCCCTGGGCAAAGTGGCCCCCACTCAGCGCCTCCGGGTGAATCACCGAAAAATAAAAACAACACGTCCGCTTCTCCCCCTCCGGAATCGCCCGACTCCGCAGCGTCGGCAGCGACCCCCCAATCAGCGCCGCCACCATCTCGTTGATCAGCGACAAGCCATAGCCCTTGTGCGCCCCAAATGGCAGCAACGCCGCCACCCGATCCGGGTCCGTGGTCGCTTGCCCCTGCGCATCCACCGCTGCGAGCGGCGGCAACTGCCGACCCTCCCGCTTGAACTGCTGCACCCGCCCCATCGCCACCGTGCTCGTCGCCCAATCGATCACCACCGGATACCCCAAGGCCTCCACCGTGGGAAAACCCCAGCTGTGCGGGTTCGTCCCTAACGTGGGGAATTTCCCGCCCATCGGCACCACCTCCGCGAGGGCCGCCGTGCAGTTGGTATAGGCCACATAGCCGCGCCGCGCCGCATCCATCACGTAGCCGCCCCCCCACAGATAGTGAAACGCATTGTCCACACTGACCTGCCCAATCCCATATTGATCCGCTAGCCGGATCGCCTCCTCCATGGCCGCAAAGGCGGTCGACTGCCCCAGCTTCCGGTTGGCATTCCAGATCCGCGACGCCGCAAATCGGCTCGGCACTTCCTCAATCGTCGCCCCCGGCACGCAGCCGCCCGCCTTGCTCCCAAAATGCGCATCCAAATGCAGCGCCTTGATCCCATTGTGCGTGCGAATCCCATGCCGGCTCGCCATCTCGCAAAACCGCGCCGCATCCGCCGATTCCTCCGCCGTAAAGCCGCGGTGCCGGTAGGCCGCCACCATCAGATCGCGGTGCTGCGCAAAGGGAACGATGTAAAATCCAGAGGCTGCCATGATCCCCCAGCCCTAGGCGGATTCCCCCGCCGCGCAAGGCAGCATCGTTTCCCGCCCGGGCCGCGTTCTTTGAGCTTGAAAGGATGCGAAGTCCCCCGTCGTGGTCTAAAGTGAGCCCTCGGCGTGGTGCCTGCGCCCCTCCGGCTTTCCCCCTAACCCCTCCCGCCCCATGTCCCCTGACTTTTCCCGTCGCCGCTTTCTTCGAGGCCTTGGCACCCTCATGGCCCTGCCCGCCTTGGAAGCCGCCGCCCCCTTCGCCGCCCGCGCCAGCGCCGCCAAAACCGCCAAAAC
>CALQKQ020000053.1 GCA_943331195.2 Akkermansia muciniphila
CCGGTGGATTTTGGGTCGATTCCTACGGGGGTGGCCAACCGGGTGCCTTGGCAGACGCTGCGCTTCCGGCCTGACATTGGGATGAACAAGCCGTCCAACAAGATGGCGAACATCAATGACTTGCCGCCGCCGGGGCTGCCCTTTGCCAACTTCTGTGGCCCGCGCGACCACTTCTTCCTGGACATGTTCTGGATGCCGGTGGTGGAGCCTTGGTCGATCAGCGAGCCGTTTTCGACCAAGGGGACGATCAATTTGAACCAGCAGATTTTCCCCTTCATGTATATCGAGCGGACCACGGCGCTGCATGCCTTGCTGCGCGGGGAGCGGATGGCGGCGATTCCGAATTCGGCGGCGGAGCGGTACAAGAATGTCTCGGCGACCACAGGGGAGCCTGGGGGGACCCAGGATGCGACGTATCGCAGCTTCATCAACGCCAAGGAGACGGTGCGCCAATTCTTGAAGCGCTACAATGAGGGGATGGATTTCGACAGCGATCCTCCTTCGGGCAATGCGCTGGCCTTCAATCTCTTCCGCAGTGCGAGCGAGATTTGCGAAGTGTGGCTGGTGCCTGAAGGCACGAGTGGCAGCGATGGGGATCGGACCTTGGAGAAGATCGTGGGCACGGTGAGCGGCAGCGGCGAACGCCAGGGTTTCTGGGCGGAGCACTTGCTAACTGGGGACAATTTGCGGGAGCGGCCCTATGCGAATCTCTATCCGAGGGTGACGGTGCGCTCGAACGTCTTCAAGTTGCACTTGGTGGCGCAGACGCTGCAGAAGGCGACGAGCCGGGACCCGAAGAAGTTTGACTCGGTGTTCGACTCCATCACGGCGGAGTGGCGCGGTTCTTGTATGATTGAGCGATCGATCAACCCGCGCGATGCTGGCTTGACGAATATTGACTACACCAACCTCAATTCGGCGGTGATCGACACCAAGGTGACTCCGAAGTTGGATCGCTACTACACCTACCGGGTGACCGAGGTGAAGCAGCTGACCCAGTAATGGGAGTGGTTTAAGGGAGGGGGGGCGGCGGCGGAAAATCCGTGGCCGCCCCTCCTTTTTTTTGTGCGGGGGCGGCGGAACGTGATTATGGATGGCGCATGATATCTGGTGGTTCCCAAGAGCGCCGTGGGCCTGCTGCGGCAGGGGCGGCACCATGTTCGTCGCAGGCCGGGGCGGTTGGGGGGCTGGATTTGGGGGGGGGATGGGGCTATGCGCCGAGTGTGGAGTCGCTGCGGCCACCGATTCGCGGGGAGTATGGGTTTTTCATCGATGGGAAGTGGCGCGGGGCGGCGGAGGGGAAGACGTTTGCGAGTCTCAACCCGGCGACGGGGCAGGGTTTGGCGATGGTGGGGGAGGCGGGGGCGGAGGAGGTGGACCTGGCGGTGGCGGCGGCGCGCCGGGCGTATGAGGGGGAGTGGTCGAGGATGTCGGGCGGGGAGCGGGGGAAGTATTTGTTTCGCATCGCGCGGTTGATTCAGGAAAAGGCTTTGGAGTTGGCGGTGTTAGAGACGATGGATGGGGGGAAGCCGATCCGGGAGAGTCGGGATGTGGATTTGCCGTTGGTGGCGGCGCACTTTTTTTACTATGCGGGGTGGGCGGACAAATTGGGCTATGCGTTTCCGGGGCGGCGGCCGCGGCCGGTGGGGGTGGTGGGGCAGATCATTCCGTGGAATTTTCCGCTGCTGATGCTGGCTTGGAAAGTGGCACCGGCGCTGGCTTGTGGGAACACGGTGGTGCTGAAGGCGGCGGAGACGACGCCGCTGACGGCGCTGCATTTTGCGCGGATTTGTGAGGAGGCGGGGCTGCCGGATGGGGTGGTGAATATTTTGACAGGGGCAGGGGCTACGGGGGAGGCTTTGGTGCGGCATCCTGGGGTGGACAAGATCGCGTTTACGGGGTCAACGGAGGTGGGCAAGCAGATTGCGGCGGCGGTGGCGGGCAGCGCGAAGCGGCTGACGCTGGAGCTTGGGGGGAAGGGGGCGAATGTGGTGTTCGCGGATGCGCCTTTGGATCAGGCGGTGGAGGGGATCGTGCAGGGGATTTATTTGAATGCGGGGCAGGTGTGTTGCGCGGGGAGTCGCCTGCTGGTGGAGGAAAGCGTGCACGATGTGGTGGTGGGCAAGCTGCGGGATCGCCTAGCGACGCTGCGGGTGGGGGATCCGCTAGACAAGAATACCGATGTGGGAGCCATCAATAGCGCGGCGCAGTTGGCCAAGATCCGCAGCCTGGTGGCGAGCGGGGTGGCGGAGGGGGCGGAGCTGTTTCAGGCGCCCGGCGCGCTGCCGGAGCAGGGCTTTTTCTTTTCGCCGGGCTTTTTTACGCAAGTGACCCCGAGCCACCGGATCGCGCGGGAGGAAATCTTTGGGCCGGTGCTGAGCATTCTGACGTTTCGCACGCCGCAGGAGGCGGCGGAGCGGGCCAATAATACGTGTTATGGCTTGAGCGCGGGGATTTGGACGGACAAGGGGGGCAAGATGTTCCAGCTGGCGCAGCAGATCAAGGCTGGGGTCATCTGGGCCAATACCTACAACAAATTTGATCCCACCAGTCCCTTTGGGGGCTACAAGGAAAGCGGCTTTGGCCGGGAGGGCGGGCGGCAGGGGCTGGCGGACTATGTGGTGTTAGAGTGAGGCCCGGGCGCGGTTGGGGGGAGCCCGCGCTGGGGGTGCCGCATGGTGGGCGTCGGCTGGGCTCAGGCGGCTTCCTCAGGGGAGACCTGGAGGGTGGCGGTGACGTGGTCGAGGCGCTTGACGACGGCTTCGAGATTCATGACGTGGTCGATGACGATGGGTTCGGACTCGCCGGTGAAGCGGATGATGAGGCGGCCGGAGCGGACGAAGGGGAGGTAGTATTCGAAGACGTCGAAGACTTCCTTGGTGTAGGTCATGCGCATGGTGGAGAAGCGGCGGCGCTTGTCGAGGAAACCGCCAACGACGATGACTTCGTTGGATTCGATTTTGATGTAGTGGAAGCGGGAGTAGGCGATGGCGGCGACCATGAGGATGACCCAGATGGCGAAGATGGAGAAGTAGAAGTGGGCGTTGGCGATGGGGATGAAGCCGCCGAGGAAGTCGAAGAGGCCGTTGAGGAAGTGGTAGTAAATATTGAGGATAAAGAGGGCCATGCCGAAGATGGTGGCGGCGGCGACGCCGAGGAGGGCCCAGGTGAGGATGATGTCGGTGCAGAGGACGACCATGGTGTAGGCGAAGGCGGCGAGGAAGACGAGGGCGATGACTTGCTCGATCTTGAGCTTTTCGGCCATTTTGCTGTATTCGACTTGGACGAGGGTGGGGACGTTGGCGCTGACGGTGCCGTCGACTTGAGTGACGGTTTGGGCGGCGGGCGGGGTGGAGAGGCGTTTGAGGTCGCGGTCGATGCCGAAGCTCATGCTGAAGAGGCCGCAGAGGAGGGCGGCGATGGCCATGGGGTAGAGGATGGGGATGTTGGGCCAGACGCGGATGACGAGGGAATGGCGTTTTCCCTCTGGGCTGTGGAGGGCCTGGTGAGTCGGCGTGGAGGCTGGGGAGACGGGGAGGGCCGGGAGCGGGGCGGGGGAGGCTTCGGGTTCGGACATGATAGGCGCGGTAAAAACTGGGTGGGACGAGATAATCTTCCACAGGGAGGGCCAGACTGCGAGGAGTTTTACTTTGTGGGATCTTTCGCTATGGTGCTTGCCTCGGGCGGGTAGTCCCGGGCATTTTAGCCCATGATGTCTGACGTTCAGCCTAAGGAAGTTTTAGCGGTGCCGCGGCGGCGCTGGGGGCGGTGGGTTTGGCGTTTGGTGGCGGGTGGCGGGCTGGTGTTGTTGTTGGGGCACCGACCTTTGGGGCATTGGGCGATCCGGCATTTTGGGAGTGCGGCGTTGGCGAAGGGGGGGATGGCGTCGGAGTGGAAGACTTCGGGGTCGCTGTGGGGAGGCTTGGTGGTGGACAAGTTGAAGCTGGTGGGGGATGAGGCATCGGGGGTGACGGGGGTGACGTTGCGCCATGCGGCGATGGACTATGATTTGCTGGCCTTGAGGAGCACGGGGGCGGGGACGGTGCTGAAGCGCTTGGTGGTGCAGGATGTGGAGGGGGAGTGGGATCTTTCGCGGCCGCGGCCGCTGCGGCCGGAGAAGAAGGAGGAGGGGGGAAAGGGGAAGCCGCAGTTGCCGCGGGTGGTGTGGCCGGAGATTCGGCTGGAGCATATTACGCTGCGGCTGCGGCTGCCTGGGGGGCGGCTGGCGGTGGAGGATTTTTCGTTGGTGTTGGATCCGGCTGGGCCGGGGTGGATTGAGGTGGCGCGGCTGGAGGCTCCGGGGGCTCCGGTGTTGGAGAAGGTGCGGGGAACGACGCGATGGGAGCCGGAGCGGCTGATTTTGGAAAACGTGGCGCTGGGAGAGGGCCTGGGACTGGACCGCCTGGTGCTGGATCTGGCGGCGTTGGTGAACGACGAGGCGGGGGTGGAGCTGGAAGCGCATCAGGGGGCGGCGCGGTTGGTGCTGAAGGGTCGGTCGGGGGGATGGTTTGGGGAGCCGACGGTGGACGCGGCGCTGGCGGTTTCTGGGTTAGAGGCGAAGACTTTGGCTTATTGGGGGGTGCCGCAGGGGGCGATGGATTGGCAAGTGGGAAAGCTGGAGGTATCGGCGAAGGGCCCGGTGCTGCGGCCGGACCAACTGGGGATGGGGCTGCGGTTGGGGGAGGGTGCGCTGCAGGTCGAGGGGAAGCGGGTGGAGGGGCTGGCGCTGGAGGGGCGCACGGAGGGAGGTCGGCTGGTGTTGGAACGAGGGGCGGCGGGAGTGGGGGAGAATCGGGTGGAGGTGAAGGGGAAGGCGGATTTGCCGTCGTCGTGGGGAGCCGTGGGGCAGGTGGCTGGGGAGGTGGAGGTGGCGCTGCGGGCTCCGCAACTGGATCAGTTGGGGCTGGCGTCGGGGGTGATTTCCGGGCAGGCGGAAGTGCAGGGGCGGGTGGCTTTTGGCGCGGGGAAGCTGCGGGAGGCGAAGGCAGTGGTGAAGGCGGCGGGGTTGAGGGTGGAGGGGGTTCCGGTGGAGTCGGCGCAGGCGGACTTGCGTTTGGAGGGGGGCGATCTGTGGTTGGAGCCCGTGGTGGTGCGCTTGGACGGGAACAATGGGTTGTCGGCGACGGGGCGCTTGGCCATGGAGAGCCCGCGCCGCCTGGAGGTGGCCTGGCAATTGGAAGCGCGTGATTTGGCGACGGTGCCGGTGGAGGCGCGGGCTGGGTTGCCCTGGCCGACGGCGGGGCGGGTGCTTTCGGAGGGGAAGGCCTCGGGTTTGCTGGCGGAATGGCAGGCGGGGCGGTGGAATTCGCTGCAGGGGCAGGCGAACGTGGAGGTGAGCGGATTGAAGATGGGGGAGGCGGCGCTGGAGGGGCTGCGGCTGCGAGCGGATGCCAAGGACGGGGCGGTGGAGGTCGCGGAATGTCTGGTGCGCTTGGATGCGGACAATCGGTTGGAGGCGAGTGGGCGCTTGGATGTGGCGGATCCTGCGGGGGCGCTGCGCGGGACGGTGGCGCTGCGGCTTCCGGAGGTGGCGCGGGCCTCGGCTTGGAGCAAGCAGTTTGGCGGGCCGGAGCTGAGGGGGGGCCAGGTGAAGTTGGATTGGCAAGGGGAAGGCGAATTGCGTCCTTTGAGCATGGACAGCGCAGGCACGGCGTCGGTGGCGGGGCTGCGGCTGGAGGGGCTGGCAGAGGAGCTGGGTTTGTCGTTGGCGGTGACGCAGTCGGGCGCGACGGCGGAGGTGAGTCAGCTGCGGGTGAGTGCAGGTCCCTGGCGGGCGGAGGGCCGGGCGCAGTGGGACGGATTTCATTTGGAGGTGCCGCAGTTGCAAGCCTTTGCGGGGAAGCAACGCTTGGTAGATATGAAGCTGCGGGTTCCTTGGCACGCCGGGGCAGTGCCGCCGGATGCGCCGCTTTCCTTGGGGCTGAAGGTGGTCGACTTGCCCACGGCGGCGGTGGCGGCGGCGCTGGGGCGCCCGCTTCCCGTGGAGGGTTTGCTGCGGGCCGAGGGGCAGTTTGAGGGCACCCTGGAGACCTTGCGGGGGGCCTTGAAGGTGGAGGCTTCGGGGGTGAAACCGGTTCCGGCGGCGACGGGTGCGCGCTTGGAGGCGGCGACGGCGAGTGTGGCGGCGCGCTTGGAGGGAGGGCGGCTGAGCGTGGAGGGCAAGGCGAAGCAGCCTCCGTTGGAGCCGCTGGTGTTGAAGGGGTCGGTGCCCGTGGACGTGATGGCGCTGCTGGCGGAGCCGGCGAGTTGGTCGGGGCTGCCGCTGCAAGCGGAGCTGCGCCTGCCCACTTCGCCGCTAGGTTTTTTGCCGACGTGGGTTCCGCAGCTGCGGGAGGTGCGAGGGACGGCGGCGGCGGAGGTCAGCGCCCGCGGGACGCTGGGGAGCCCGGTTTGGCAGGGGCGAGCTTCCGTGCAGGTGGCGCAGGCCGCATTTGCGGAGGGCTCCCTGCCTACGGTGAAGGACGTGAAGTTCCAGGCGCGGGTGGATCCGCAGCGCTTGGTGTTGGAGGAGGCTTCGGTGATGCTGGCGGGTGGCCGTCTGCGGCTGGAGGGCGGCGCGGATTTGGACCGGCCGTCCGATCCGCAGCTGAATTTCAAGCTCAGCGCCGACGAGATTTTGGTGGTGCGCGATGAGAATCTCTCGCTGCGCGCCAATGCCAACATCACTTGCGTGGGGCGGGTTTCGGCGGCGGCGGTGCGCGGGCAGATTGACTTGGTGCGGGGTCGGGTTTTCAAGGAGATTGAGTTTCTTCCGCTGTCCCTGCCGAATGATCTGCCGCCGCCGCCGCCCTCATCGACCTTGGGTCGGCAGGGGCCGCCGACCCTGCCGGCGCCGTTTGACCAATGGAACTTTGATGTGGCGATCAAGACGCGCGATCCGATCCGCCTGATGGGTAATGTGGCCCGAGGCAATGCGGTGGCCGATCTTCGCTGGGCTGGTCCAGGGAGCCGACCGGAATTGACCGGCAAGGTGCGCCTCGAGGAGATGTGGCTCAAATTGCCCTTCAGTCGCCTCAACATCACGGAGGGGGAGCTTTCCTTCACCAAGGAGCAGCCTTACGATCCGCAAATCTTGATCATAGGGGAATCCATCACGGGGAGCCGCACCGTGGAAGTGTTCGTGCAAGGCCGCGCCTTGGATCCCAAGGTCCGGCTGACGGCGAATCCGCCGCTGCCTGAGGGGGAAATTGCGACGCTTTTGGCGACGGGGGTGACGACCTCGGATTTGACATCGAGCAAGGACGAGGCGGCGGGCCGGGCGGCGATGGTGTTGCTGAAGCAGACCTACCGGCACCTTTTCCGCCGGGCGGCGACGGCTGCGGACGATGACGAGCCGCCGCGGCTTTCTTTTGATTTTTCGGTGTTTGGGAGCGACCCGGACCGGCGCGGGGTTTCGGCGATTTATGAGCTTTCGCCGCGCTGGCGGGTCATTGGGCGGGTGGGGGAAACGGGGAGTTTCCGGGGCTTGCTACACTATTTGATTCGTTTCCGATGAGAACTTTTTTCTATTGTTGTGTGATGGGTGGGGCGCTGGTGGGGCGGCTGGGGGCGGAGCCGTCGCGGGACCTGGTCTTTTCTGGGGTGCCGCTGGCGCTGCGGGGGGTGAGTCCGGGCATGGACGCGGCGGTGCGCCTGGTGTTGGAAAAGCAGATGGCGCTTTCTGGGGATCGCGCGGTTTCGGCGCCGCTGGCGGATGACCTGGCTTTTTTCTTGAGGCAGCGCTACTTGCAGCTGGGGTATGCGAAGGCCCAGGTGGAGTGGGAGGTGTCGGGTCGGTCGGCGGAGTTGGCGGTCGTGGAGGGGCCGCAGCACAGGGTGGGGCGGGTGGAATTCAGCGGGGTTTCGCCGGAACAGGTGGAAGTGCTGCGGCCCTATCTCACGAGGCAGACGCGGGAGCGGGAGGGCCGCTTGGCCAAGGCCTTGCCCTTTGTCGAAGGTGACCTCCAAGCGGGGCTGGGGCTGGTGCTGCGCAAGTTGCAGGCCGAGGGCTATCTCCGGGCCCAGGCGGCTCCTTTAGCTTTTCAGGAAAATCCTATTGGTGAGGTCATCGACATTCGGGTGGAGCTGACCCCGGGGCCGCTTTCGGTGTTTGGCTCGGTCGCGGTGGAGGGGGATGCTGGGGTGATTTCTGCGGCGGCGCGGAAGCAGATTGAGGCCTTGGGGGGTCAGCCGTTTAGCGAAGTTCGCTTGGAGGGGCTGCGGCAGGCGGTGAAGGGGGATTTGCAAAGCCGGGGGTATTTTGCGGCGGAGGTTGTGGCGGCGGTGCCCGTCGGGGCGGAGGGGACGGTGCCGGCTAGCCTTTCGGTGCAGTCGGGGCGTCCGTTTAAGGTGGTGGAAGTGCGCACCGCCGAGGGCCTGGGGCGCGGGGCCAGCCGGGTGGTGGACGCTATTTTCCACGCCGCCACGGGGCAGGGCTACGATCCGGAAACCCTCGATTTGCTGTACCGCCGCAGCCTCGATACGGGGATTTTCAGCCAACTGGAAGTGGACCCGGTCGCGCTGGGCCCTGATACCTTGGCGCTGGCGGTGAAAGGGGAACTGGCCAAACCTAAGACGCTAGGGTTTTTCGGGGGTTATGAAACCTTTTACGGGCCGATCGCGGGGATTGAGGCGCGCCACGTCAATTTTCTCGATACGGGCGATTCCCTGGGGCTGCGGGCGGAATTGCGCGGCACCGGGGCCAATGGCAGCCTGCAGTGGGCGGATCCGGCGTTTTTGGGCTCGCGCAACGCCCTTGGCCTGGGGCTGGCGGTGGAGTCGTTTACCTTCAAGGACTATGGCAGGCATACGGTTTCCCTGCGGGGCAGCCTGACGCGCCGCCTCGATCGGCGCATTACCGTGGAGGCCTTGTCGGGCTTGAGCCTGAATGCGGTGAGCAGCGATGTGCTGACGTCGGCAGAGTTGGGGCCGACCGACTACGGGACGCTGACGGCGGGGGGCCGGGTTACGTTGGATTATCGGGACAATCCGCTCAATCCCCGGTCGGGCTGGCTGGCGGGCGCGCGCCTTGAGGGGGGCTTCGATCAGGGAGGCGAGGAAGACATTGGTTTTGTCCGGAGCGAACTGAACGCCTCGTGGTATCATCCGCTGGGCGAGGCCTGGAGAATCGCGCTGGGAGCGCGCGCGGCCGCCGTGGCTAGCAGCGGAGGCATGGCGGAGTTGCCGATTGATCTGCGCCTGTTCAATGGCGGCGGAACTTCGGTGCGCAGCTTCGCGGAGCGCGAAATGGGGCCGTCCTCGGCCCGCGGCAGCACCCCGCTGGGAGGCACGGCCACCGCCGTGCTCAACGCGGAATTGTCCTATCAGATCATGACTAGCTTGGAATTGGCCGCCTTCGCCGACGCGGGCAGCCTGAGCGGGGAGGACAGCGATCGCTTTGCCCGCGAGGAGCTGCGCTATGCGCTGGGCTTGGGGCTGCGCTATCAGCTACCGATTGGACCGCTGCGCTTGGACTATGGCTTCAATCCGGACCGCCAGCCCGGGGAGGCCGCCGGGGCGTTTCACGTGACCTTCGGTTTTGCCTTTTGAGGAAGGGAAGGGCGGGAAGGGCGGGAAGGGCGGGAAGGGCGGGGGCTTCAGCTGAACTCTTCGGCGTTGATGAGATCGCGGAAGGCCATGGCGCGCATCGCCGTGCAGAGGGCTGCGCCGAGGATGGTGCGCTCCTTGGCGACGCGGGAGACTTGGGCCGCAGGACGGGCCAGCCCCAGCACGAGCTGGCCGTAGGTTTCGGCGCCAGCGGCGTATTCGAGCATTTTGAAGGCCACGTGGGCGGCGTTGAGGTCCGGGAAAACGAGGACGTTGGCCCTGCCTCCGAGGGGTGAGCCGGGAGCCTTGCGCTGCATCGTTTCAGGGTCGATGGCGGCATCCAATTGAAGCTCGCCGTCGATGGCCATGTCGACGTGGAGGCGCTTGGCCTGCTCGCGGGCCAGCTCCATGGCGGCATGGACCTTGGTCGTGGAGAGATGGCGCGAGCTGCTGCGGGTGGAAAAGGAGATCATGGCCACGCGCGGCAGTTCCTGGGAAAGCAGGGCGGCGGCTCGGGCAGACTCCACCGCGATCATGGCCAATTGGCGCACCGTCGGATTGGGGATGACGGCGCAGTCGGCCAAGAACAAGGTGCCGTGGCAACCCAGATCGGGCCGCTGGGGCAGGTAAGCGGGCAGGCAAGAAGCGGCGCTGTCCCGGCCGGGAAGGGGCCGGATGAGATGAAAAAGCGCGCGGAAGAAGGCCGAAGGATAGCCCTCATTGCCCCCCACCAGGCCGTCAGCATAGCCATACTGCACCATCATGGCCGCAAAATAGGTGGGCTTCACCATGACCTCGCGGGCATCCGTGACCTGGCGATGGCGGGCTTTTTCCACGCGGCGGTAGCGCTCGCAGAAGAAATCAAAGTCGTCCGATTCCGCCGGATCCACGATCCCAATGAAGTCGAGGCTGATCCCGAGTTCGGCCGCCAAAGCGCGGATGGAGGGACGGTGGCCCAGCAAAACGGGGGCAACGACCTCCAGGCGGACCAGTTCCGCCGCCACCCGGAGAACTCGCGGATCCAATCCAGCCGGAAACACGATCCGCTTGGGATGGCGGCGCAGCACCTCGACCATGGGCGCAAGAAAAGCGTTGGCGGGGTCGAAGAGGGGACGGAGAGGAGGGGTCATGAAAGACCCGGCCGCAGGTTGAGGGGCGCGGGGAAGCGATGAATGGACGGCGGACGACTGGAAATTCAAGAACAATTCGGCCCTGCTTGAGCAAAGGGCCTTTTTGGAATCGACTTCCCCTTCGGCATACCAGTAGTAGTTGCCGAGCTCGCCCTTTTGCTCAAGGATCGCCCGCCCCTAGGTAAATAATCATGATCCCTGAATCTGAAACCGATCCCGTGCGCGCTGCAGGGTTGCGTTTTCACTGCGAGAACTGCCGCCATGAGCTGGAGGCACCTCTGGCCTGCGCCGGGGTCGAGGGGCCCTGTCCGGTGTGCGGCACCATCGTGCGGGCTCCGCTGGCGGCCGCTCTCGCCACGGGCCCGCCGATTGGGGAAGTGCCAGTCGCGGAACTTGCCCAGGACCGCTCGGCGTTGCGGGATTGCAGCCCTCATCGGGGGCTTTTGATGGAGCGCGCGGCGGAGCGAGGAGGCGCTGCCAGTGACCGCCTGCGGGGGCGCGGCGCGGCCCTGGTTTGGGGAATCCTTGCGCTGGGAGGAGCTGCGGCGTGGTTGACTTCCTTCCGGCAAAGCGATGCCCTCGCCCCCCCTCCGGAGCTCTCGCGGCAGGTGGTGGATCGGATGCAGCAGGTGGACCGCCAGCGGGATGAGGCGGTGCAGGCCGCCCGCAGCACCCTGGAGGCGCTGCGCGGTGCCGCCGACGCCGTGGCCGCAGCCGACATGATGCTGCCAGGCAGCGCGGCTGGCCCGGAACTCCGCTTTCCCTGCTTGCCCGGGGTGGGGCCGGACGATTTTGAGTTCATCCAGGCCCGCCGGATTCCCGGCACGGACCGCTTTTTGATGCTTTTCGAGATTGCCGCCGACCCGCCGCTGGTGGTTCCCGTCGAGCAAACCGCGGGCGGCACGAAGGTTCACGGCTGGGCCTTGGCGCAGCAACAAGGGGGGCAGCTGGGGCCTTTTCTTCGCAGTCAGGGACCGGGAGAGGGGGTGTTTTATGTGCTGCTGCGCCCGGCCACGCCGCCGCAAGCGGCCGAGCGGCGCCGCGAGCACGCCGATCTGGCTACGTTTCAATGGCTGGCCCTCGAACCAGCCTTTCCCGCCGACGCCGCCGCTCCCTGCTTGGTTTGTCTAAACCCAGACTCCCCCGCAGGAGCCATTTTCGCGGCGCGCCTGCATGATCCCAGCTTGCTTCCGGCGGTCGTCCAGCTGAGCTGGCGACAACCCCGCGAATCCGGGAGCGCTTTGGAGCTGCGCTCCTTTCAGCCCAACGCCTGGAGTCGCCACTGAGGCCCGCAGGCGGGGATGGTAGCCTCGGCTGCAAAACGAATTGCGCCCATTTGCCAGCAAAGCAGCGGCGCGGCCGATGGGAACGGGCCCGATGGTGCCAAGTTGCCAGGTAATTTGGCGGAAGGGCGGTTGGCGCTGGGGCGGGCCTGATGATTTGGTTTGCTGAGCTTTCGGGCTTTGGGTTGCTTTTGGGTTCAGGCAGGTTGGCGCAGTTCGGCCAAGGCGTCGAGGAGGTCCCTGGGTCC
>CALQKQ020000054.1 GCA_943331195.2 Akkermansia muciniphila
GCCGCGACGGCGGGAGTGGCCACGAGGATCTCGTTCACCGCGACGCGGCCCTTGCCGTCCGCTTTTTTCATGAGCAACTGAGCCACCACGCCGCGCAGCGAGGCCGCGAGCATGGTGCGCACCTGGGACTGCTGGTCGGAGGGGAACACGTCCACCAAGCGGTCGACCGTCTTGCGGGCATTGTTCGTATGCAAGGTCCCAAAGACGAGCAGGCCCGTCTCCGCCGCAGTGAGGGCGAGGGAGATGGTTTCCAAGTCGCGCATTTCACCGACGAGCACAATGTCAGCATCCTCGCGCAGGGAGGCCCGCAACCCGTCCGAGAAGGTGGGCGTCTGAATCGGCACCTCGCGTTGCGTGATGACGCTCATCTTATTGCGGTGCACAAATTCGATCGGCTCTTCCACCGTGATGATGTGGCGCGAGTAGTTGGTGTTAATGTAGTCGATGAGGGCGGCTAGGGTGGTGGACTTGCCCGAACCCGTCGGGCCGGTCACGAGCACCAAGCCGCTGCGCATTTCGCCGAAGCGCTTCACCACTTGGGGAATCCCCAACTGCTCAAGAGTAGCAATCTTGGTGGGAATGAGCCGGAAGACCGCGCCATAGCCGTTTTGCTGCTTGTAGTAGTTGCAGCGGAAACGGGAGTGCTCGTCCATTTCATAGGCGAAGTCGAGGTCGCCCCGGGCGATGAATTTCTCCCAGGCCTTCGCCTCGCAGATCTCGATGAGCATTTGCTCCATCACCTCGCGGCTGAGGATTTCTTCGCGCACCGCGCGAACCCCGCCGTGCACCCGCACCTTGGCAGGCTGCCCTTCGGCGATGTGAAGATCGGAACCACCGAGTTCGATGAGTTCGTGGAAAAGTTTGTCGATGACAGCAGCCATGGCAATCGGAAGGAAAAAAGTGGGTTAGAAAAAAAGCACGGGCAGAAGCGATAGCCCCCGCCGTGGGGGGATTACATTTTGAGGTCTTTGCGCATTTGATCCTGATCAATGGCGCGGAAGAGGCAGTCTTCCGCGGAGATGATATCGCGCTCGTAGAGGTTTTTGAGGGCGTCGTCCATGGTGATCATGCCCACGGCTCGGCCGGTCTGCATGATGCCAGGGAGCATGAAGGTCTTGCCTTCCCGGATGCAGTTGGCGACGGCGGGGGTGTTCACGAGCAATTCGATGGCGAGGGCCCGGCCGTTGCCGTCCTTGCGGGGCACGAGCTGCTGGGAAATGATGCCGCGGAGGGACTCGCTAACCATGATGCGAATCTGGTCGCGTTGGTCCGTCGGGAAGACGTCGAGAACGCGGTCCAGCGTCCGCGGCGCCGAGCCGGTGTGGAGAGTGCCGAGCACTAAGTGGCCGGTCTCGGAGGCGGTGATGGCCAGGGAAATGGTTTCCAAATCGCGCATTTCTCCGACCATGATGACGTCAGGGTCTTGGCGCAGCGCACCGCGAAGGGCGGCGGCAAAGGAGTCCGTGTGGCTGTGGACTTCGCGCTGATTGACGTGGCAGCCCTTGGATTCGAAGACGTATTCGATCGGGTCTTCCAGGGTGATGATGTGGTCGTTGCGCTCCACGTTGATGGAGTCCACCAGGGAGGCTAGGGTGGTGGATTTGCCGGAGCCGACCGAACCGGTGACGAGAACGAGGCCGTTGTGGTATTGCGTGAGGGGCTTGAGGCTGGCGGGGAGGGCCAGTTCTTCCATGGTGCGCACCTTCGTATTGATGATGCGGAAGGCCATGTCGTAGCCGAGCCGCTGGCGGACCACCGAAGCGCGGAACCGGCCGAAGGGCGTGGCATAGGCAAAGTCCACATCGCCGCGCTCCAGCAGGCGATTCATTTCCTTGGGACCGAGAAAGCCCTCGACCAGCCGTTGGGCATCGGCGGCGGTCAGCTTGGCCGCGTTGCCCCAAATTTGCTGCAAGGTGCCGTAGCGCCGCCAGAGCGGGGCCGCCGCCGTGGCCAGGTGGATGTCGGAACAGTCGTATTCCTGTCCAAGTTTAAGATACTCATCCACGTGGGCCAGGGTGGCCACGCAGTCCGGATTAGCTTCGGTCGCCTCGCTCATTCAGGGGGATTCCTATGGGATAAAGGGTGGAGATGGGAAAAAAAGGAGCCTTAGGTGGGTCTGGGCCCGTCGGCAAGGCGGCGTTATTCTTTGTTCAGCAGCAAATCCGCAAGCATTTTTTTCCCGAAATCGGTGATTTGCCCCCGATAGCGCTCCACCCCCATTTCGATCAGCGAACCAGCCGCCGCCGTGCCGGCCATGGTCGCGACCGGTTTGAGGTGCTTAAACGCCTCCACCGCCAGGTCGCGGGCGATTTTCCGCGCCGCAGGCGTGGCCAGGACCCGAGAAAACACCACCCCGGCCAGCACGGCCCCACCCGCCAGCACCAAGGGGTGGCGCAGCAAGCCCTGCAACTGCGGGGGCAAGGTCCCCGAGGGCGCGGGCCCAGCCTCGGCGGAAGCGGGGGGCAACACCATCAATTGAGCCGCGGATTCCGCAGGAGGCGGTGAGGAAAATGTGTCAGCCATAAAAATAAAATAAAAAGATCAGCCA
This sequence comes from Akkermansia muciniphila, assembly GCA_943331195.2. GTDB lineage: Bacteria > Verrucomicrobiota > Verrucomicrobiia > Verrucomicrobiales > V1-33 > CAIZWU01. Next base: position 2,549 of record CALQKQ020000054.1, read on the forward strand.
GGACAGGTTATTTTTCGCGGAAAAGTAAACCGATCACGAATCCGACACCCAAGCCAGCCAACACCGCCTTGCCAGGATGTTCCTTGGCATAGGCCATGGCCTGGTCGCCGACTTCTTTCCACTGGGCCTTGGAATTTCCCAGGGCCCGCTCGGCGGCCGCGCGGAGTTCGGCGACGACCTCCGCCGCGACCTTGGCGGCGGGATCGGGCTCGGGGGGAGGCGCATCGGCAGCAGAGGAAAACTCATTCATGGCGGGGAGCGGGGTGATGTTGAATTCGCAGCAAGGTATGCTCCACTCACCTTGGCACTCTGGCTTTGATAAAGCAAGCTGCGCCCCGCCCCGACCTCATTTCCCTTCCTCGACTTTCCCTCATGCCCGCCGCCCCCGCCGACCCCTGGCACCTCGTCCGCCAGTCCTCCAGTCACAACCAAGGCGTTTTCGCCGCCAGGGACATCCCCCTGGGCACCCGCATCCTCGACTACCGCGGCCACAAAATCACCAAGGCCGAATCCATCCGCCGGGGCAACGCTCAGATTGAGGGCAGCGCCCAGAGCGGCGAAGGCGCCGTCTACATCTTCGTCCTCAACCAAAAGCACGACATCGACGGAAACGTCCCCTGGAACGACGCCCGCCTCATCAACCACACCTGCTCTCCTAACTGCGAAGCGCAAATCATCCGCGGCACCATTTGGCTCATCGCCACCCAGGACATCGCCCAGGGCACCGAGCTAGGCTTCAATTACGGCTTTGATCTGGAAACCTGGGAAGACCACCCCTGCCGCTGCGGCGCGGCCAACTGCTGCGGCTATATCCTGGGCGAAGACTATTGGCCCGAATTGCAACAAATCCTCCGCGAGCGCCAGGAGGTCATCGACGCCAGCGCCCCGGCCCCGAGCAAGCGCCCCGCGCCTGCTTCGAAGCGCCCGGCCCCACGCCGCTCAACGACTTAACGCCCCCTAACGGCCAACTTTCCCCGCCCTCTGCCCTCCGCCCAAATCGTCCTCTCCTCCATCGCGGAGCTGTTCGGTCTCTTCGCCATTGGCTGGCTGATCCGGCGGCGCGGCTATGCCCAAAAAGAGGATCTCGAGCGCTGGGGCCGCATCGCGGCGGAGATTTTCTATCCCCTGCTCATCTTCCACAGCATCATCCGCGACTTCGACCCGGCGCGGGTGCGGCAGCTCTGGATCATGCCAGCCCTAGCCTTCGGCCTGATGCTCGCCGGAGCCACCGCAGGACTCCTGCTCTGCCGCGGCCTGAAGACCCGCGATCCCGCGACCCGGCGCACCTTCGTGCATCTCTGCGCCATGAACAATTTCGTCTACCTCCCCATCTTCATCATCCAAAACAGCCTCCCCCCCGGCGCCCTCGCCGACTTCTTCGTCTTCAATCTCGGCTCCACCGTGGGATTCTGGACCATCGGAGTCCTCACCCTCGGCGGCGTGGCGAAGTGGCGCGACACCCTGCGCCACCTCCTTTCTCCGCCCCTCGTGAGCATGTTTCTCGCCCTAGCCTTGTCCTGGAGCGGCACGCGGGACTGGTTGCCCCTGCCCTTCCTCGGAGTCTGCCGCAGCGCCGGATCCCTCAGCGTTCCCCTCATGCTCGTGATCATCGGAGCCAGCCTGGAGGGCTCGCTGCACCGCGCCCAAGCCCGCGACCTCGCCTATCTCACTATCTTGCGCTTGGCGCTGCTTCCACTAGGCTTCATCGCGATCATCCGCGCCTTGCGGCTCCCCGCAGACCTGGAATTGCTCGCCATCATCGTCGCCCTCATGCCCACCTCCGCCGTCTCTCCCGTGATGGCCCGGCTCTATGGCGGGGTCCCCTCCTTTGCCTCGGCCGCCACCTTGGTGACCCATCTAGCCTCGCTGGTGACCGTCCCCCTAGCCTTTTGGTGGCTGGGCCGCTGAAGCGCTATTCCCCCAACATCTGGCGCATCGCGCTGAAGCGGCTTTTCGCCTCCTCCAGGGAAACCGGGCGGTTGCGCAATTCGCTCCAAGAGGCGCGCTCGACAAACTGCGGGTCCAGCTCCCGGATGAAGCTACTCCCCTGACAAGGCAAGCGGTCGCCCCACTTGGTGCGGGCGGCGCACCACGTCAGGGTCAGCCGCTCCCGGGCGCGGGTGATGCCGACATAGAGCAAGCGCCGCTCTTCGTCTCGAGTGCCTTCATCCACGCTGCGCTTGTGAGGCAAAATCCCCTCTTCCAACCCTGGCAAATAGACATGGGGAAACTCCAAGCCCTTGGCGGCGTGGAGCGTGATCAAGGTGACGCCCTTTTGCTTTTCCAGGTCGTCTTTGCCACTGTCGCGCTCATCGTCCACAAAGACGCTGCCCAGAAAATCGATCAACTCCGGCTCATCGCGCACCGGCCGACTGCGCAGGCTTTCCAGGAGTTCCCCAATGCCCTTTTCGCGCTGGGTAGCTTCCTCCTCGTCCTTGCAAGAGCGCTTCAGCCAGGGCAAATAGTCCGCTTCTTTGAGCATGTCCTGCGCCATCTCCGCTAGGGTGGCATAGCCCTCAGACAGGTGGCCCTGCCATTTTTGCACGAACTCCTGAAAGGCCGCAATGGCTCCCTGGGCGCGCTTGGAAAGCGTCGCCTGAAACGCCTCCGAGAGCAGGGTCGTGTAAATGCTCTCCTGCCGCTCTTGGCTGGCTAGGGTGGCATTTTCCACCATGGCATCGCTCAGCCCGCGGGGCGGGGTGTTGATGATGCGCAGCAAATTGATGTCGTCGGCGGTATTCACCAAAACCGCCAGATAGGCCAGCACGTCCTTGATTTCGCGGCGGTCAAAAAAGCTGCGCCCACCAATGATGCGATAGGGAATCTTGTTCTTGCGCAGGCCTTCCTCGAAGACCCTCGTCTGGGCATTGGTGCGGAATAAAATCGCAAAGGCTTCATACTCCAGCTTCTCCCGGTCCTTCATCAAGCCCATGTCTTCGATCACAAAATCCGCCTCTTCCTGCTCCCCGGGCATGGAAATCAGCCGCACCAAGTCGGTGCTTTTCTTGGAACTCCACAGCTGCTTGGCGCGGCGGTCCAGGTTGTTCTTAATGAGTCCGTTAGCGGCTCCCAGGATGACGTCGGTAGATCGGTAGTTCTCCTCCAGCTTGATGACGGCGGGGTTTTGAAAAAAGCGCTCAAATTGCAGAATGTTAGCAATTTCCGCCCCCCGCCAGCTATAGATCGACTGGTCGTCGTCGCCCACTACACAGATGTTGTGGTGGGGCCCGGTGAGGTGGCGGATCAGCTCCATCTGGAGCCGGTTGGTGTCTTGGAATTCGTCCACCATGAGATACTCGTAGCGCCCTTGCCAGGCGGCGCGCACTTCGGGAAACTGCTTGAGGATGCGCTCCGCGAGAATGAGGAGGTCGTCGAAATCGACCGCGTTGAGGAGTTTGAGTTGGCGGAGGTATTCCGCTTTCACCACATTGATCAGGGCATCGGCTTGGGGGGCGCAGAGGATGCCCTTGTTGCGTTCCCGGCTGATCAGGGAAATGGCGACGTCGGCTTCGAGCTTTTCCCCTTTGCCCGCTTTTTTCACAATGATGCGGCGGACCAGGCTGAGTTGCTCGCCCCCGCTGTAGATGGCGAAGTTTTTCTTATAGCCGATCTTATCAATATCGCGCCGCAGGATTTTGACGCAGAGGCTGTGGAAAGTGGAAATGGTGAGGCGCTTCACCGTCCCCTTGGGGGTCATGTGGGCCACGCGCTCCACCATTTCGCGGGCGGCCTTGTTCGTAAAGGTCACCGCGAGCACTTGTTCCGGGCGGACCCCTTGCTGCAGCAGATGGCAGATGCGGGTCGTGATCACGCGGGTCTTGCCCGTGCCAGCGCCCGCGAGAATGAGGACCGGCCCCTTAGTCGTGGTGACGGCTTCGCGTTGGGAGGGGTTGAGATCCGAAAGGCGCACGGGAAAAGTGGGGAAAACTGCTTCCCAACCAAACGGCCGCCCCAGCCCCCTCGTCAAACGGGCACCGCGCAAATTCACACAAGCCGAGTTGCCCCCAGCCCCGCCGCAGGCTACAGCCAAGGCCATGAGAAAACTGCTGGCGGAGTGCCTCGGAACCTTTTGCCTCGTCTTTGCCGGGACGGGGGCCATCGTCATCGACCAAGCCTCCGGCGGAGCCATCTCCCACGTCGGAGTGGCCCTGACCTTCGGCCTCATCGTCATGGCCATGATTGAGTCCCTCGGCGACCTCTCCGGGGCCCATCTCAATCCCGCCGTGACCTTGGGTTTTTGGGCGGCGCGGCGCTTTCCCGGCGCCCAGGTGCTGCCCTACGCCGCGAGCCAACTTGCGGGGGCCCTGCTCGCGAGCGGCCTGCTGCGCCTGCTTTTCCCCGCCAGCGCCACCCTGGGGGCGACCCTCCCAGCGGGCTCGGCCGGGCAATCCTTTATTCTGGAAACGGTGCTGAGCGCGATTCTCATGTTTGTGATCTTGAGCGTCTCCCACGGCGCCAAGGAAAAAGGTCTTAACGCCGCCCTCACCATTGGCGGGGTCGTGGCTCTGGAAGCGATGTTCGCCGGCCCCATTTGCGGCGCTTCCATGAATCCGGCCCGCTCCCTCGGCCCGGCGGTGCTCTCCGGACACCTCGAGCATCTCTGGATTTACCTCGCCGCCCCCGTTCTCGGCGCCCTCCTCGCGGTTCCCCTTTGCGGCTGCTTGCGCAAGGAAGGCTGCTGCTCTCCTAGCTAAATCTCAGACGCGCTCCCTTCGCCCCTAGCGCGCCGCCTTCCCTGGCGCAGGCTGCTTGGCAATCACGCCGTGCAGCAAGCCGCCGTGGTCCCCAGCGCTCCACGTTCCCGAATAGGTATCTCCATAGATCATGACCCGGGCGGAATACGTTCCCGCTCCCGGCAGGCTGAATTGATCCACCACGATCACCGGGGTGTCCCCGGCCCACTTCACTTGCACGGGGACGGGGGCCACGAGGTTGATGGTGCCGTATTGAATGCGGGCGTTGATCACCCAGCGGTCCCCGCCGGTTTTCATGGCCCCGACGATTTCGTATTGCTCGTCGCGGGCTTCTCCCATCGCCCCCTTTTCCACCGTGCACCAACGACCCTTGAAAAGCACTCGGGCCATCGATTTCACAAAAGCGGCCTCCAGATCCTCTGGCGAAACCTCCTTGGCGGGAGCCGCCTTGGTTTCGGCCCCGGCCTCACTTTTAGCTGAGTCATCCGCCGCTAGGGCCAAAGCCCCCGCAGTCCAACTTGCCAGCAAACAACATAACAATTCTTTTTTCATAGCCTTCTTTTTGCAATAAAGTTTCCTTCCTGCCTGGCCCGCCCCAGGCTTCTCCTCCAGACCTACAAGCGGGGCGCTTCTGGCTTGATCGGGGCTTCGGCGGGGCGCACTCCCTTCACTAAAGTCTGCCGCTTCCACACCTTGTCTCCCGCCGTCAAAAAGAGCGTGTCCCGGGCCGCGCCCCCAAACGCGATATTCGAAGCCTTCCCATTCGGGGGCAACTTGATGATGCCATTCACCCGCCCCGCCTGGTCACAGTACTGAATCCCCAAACTCGAAGCCACATACAACATCCCCGAGGTATCCGTAGCGAGACCATCCGCCCCGCTCCCCGGCGCCGCGTCCGCCATGTGCAGGTGAAAATAGGGCTGCTTGTATTGCAAGGTGCCGTCCGACTTAATTTGATAGGACCAGACAAACCGACCCAAGGTGTCCGCCACATAAAGCAGCGACTGGTCCGGACTCAGCGTGATGCCATTGGGCATGGCCAAGCCCTCGTCGACCAACTCCTTGCGCCCATCCGGCGCCACGTGCCACACCTGGCGGTGCTTGTGATCGGTGAACCAGAGGTGCCCAGATTGCGCTACCGTGACATCGTTAGGATCGAGGTCGGCCGCGATGACGGAGCGTTCTCCCGTGGCCACATTCCAGGCCGCGATGCAGCGCTCCTGGTTGCAAGCCGCATACAGGCGGCCGTCCGGCCCGAAGGCCATGCCGTCGGCCCCTCCCGTTTTCTCCGCAAAAACCTGCACCGCCCCGTCCAGGCCGACGCGGAATATTTTCTGCGAGCCGGCATCGGCGAAGTACATCGTGCCGTCGGGGGCGGCATCCGGGCCTTCCGTGAAGACGTGGCCCTCGCTGACCAATTGCCAATCCTGCCCCGGCGCCAACACTTTCATGATCGGCTGCCGCTCGTTGCGGGCCGCCACCAGGGCTTGTCCGTGGTCGCGCCAAAGCCAGCGCAGCGCCTCGGGCAAGATAGCGCCGCCCTGCTTGCCGCTATGGCCGCCGTCGCCCCAGACGTGATTGACGTCGTAGCCAGCGAAGGTCAAGGCACTGAGCATGCCTTGGTTAGCGTTCCACCAGTCGCCGCCATAAATATTCAGGTCGTTGGAGCCATCTTGCAGAAAAATCCGCAGGGGCTTGGGCTCGGATTTGCGGATCAGGGTGGGGTATTCATTGCCCCCGCGCAGGCCGACATAGGTGCCGATGGTGCTGAAAACGCGGCGGAAGGCTTCGGGATGCTCCCAGGCGGCCGTGAACGCGGCGATGGCCCCAGAACTGGCCCCGCCGATGGCGCGGTCGTCGGGGTTGTCAGAGATATGCCACTTTTGTTTCAGCGCGGGGATGGCTTCCTCCAGGAGAAAGCGCGCGTAGGCCGGGCCGAGCCCATCATATTCAAAGCTGCGGTTATAGCGGGCGAGGGCCTGGCCATGCGGGGCGGGAACCACCCCGGGATTGATAAAAAGCCCGATGGTGACGGGCATCTGCCCAGCCGCAATCAGATTGTCAAAAACCACCGGCACGCGCCACCCGCCCTCGCGGCCCACATAGCCGCCGCCATCCTGGAAAACCATCAAGCACGTCGGCTTGGCGGCATCATATTGGGCCGGGATATACACCCAAGCCTCGTGCTCCGCCCCGGGGAACACCTTGCTCGTCCCGAGCGCCAGTTTCTCCTCTCGCCCTTGCGGCACCCCGGGCTTCACCTGAGAATCCGCCCCTAACTGGTAGTCATCCGCGCTGCGGACGGGAAAGGGGAGGGCGAGACCGAGAACGACGGGAAGCAAGCGAGGGAGCAGCATGGCAGTGTGCCCAGGAACGACCCTCCAAGCGGGCTCCTTTCAGGGCCCTCCCTCCGCCATCAGCCGCCACCCGTGCTCAGCGCGACAGGTAGGGCAACTTGGCGGCGGTGGCCGCCACCGCAGCCTCGGCCTCGAGGAGGTCGGCGATGGGATCCCAATGCCCGGCGATCAGCACCTCGCGGGCGCTCTCCGGCATGGCCACGGTAAAGTTTTCCGCCCCAAAAAACACCCGGTTCTTGGCCACATCCACCGTGACTTCCAGGGTGGGATCTGCGTCCAGGCGGGAGGCTAGCAAGGCGATGTCGGCCGTGGTCGCGGTGACGCAGGGAATACCCAACGTGGTGCAGTTGCTAAAAAAGATTTCTGCAAAACTTTCCGCCACCACCGCGCGGAACCCATAGCGGTATAGAGCCTGCGGGGCGTGCTCCCGTGACGACCCACAGCCGAAATTCACCCCGGAGAACAGCACCTTGGCGCCCTTAAAACGCTCCTCGTTGAGCGGATGGACCTTATCGCTGCCATCCTCGTGCTTGCGCACATCATAAAAAAGATACTCCCCCAGGCCGTCAAAGGTCACGCACTTCATGAAGCGCGCCGGAATGATGCGGTCGGTATCAATATCGGAGCCGGGGACATAACAGGCGGTGCCGGTGACCTGCAGGATTTTCTCGAGAGCCATGGATGAAAGGAAGGTTAGAGCTAGGGTTGAGGAATCGCGATCTCTCCCTACGCCGGGTGCAAGACAGCGTAAAGGGGGAAGCGCAGCCACTCCGGCCGCCCTTCCCCCTGATGTGAACCGCGCGCCGCGCTGGCCTCAGGTAAGCGCTGGCCCCTGGGGCAGCTCCATCATGCCGTAGTCGCCATCGGGGCGGCGGAAGACAATGCTCAATTGATGAGTCTTTTGGTTTTGAAAGACCAGAAAACCGCGGTCGCCCATTTCCAACTCCGTGATCGCCTCATCGGGATAGAGCGGGCGAATCCGGTAGTTTTCCCGGTGAATGATGAGCGGCTCCAGCTCCTCCTTCTCATGGTCGTCGATGGACTCGGAGTGAAAAACCTGCTCGTCCATGTGGCGAATCGAGCCGCTGCGGGGGCGGTGATTCTTCAGCAGGCGCGTCTTGTGCTTCCGCATGCGGCGGGCAATTTTGCTAATCGTCTCATCGATCGCAGCATAGAGCACTTCCGAAGTGGAACTGGCTTCGATGGTGATATGGTTGGCGCAGAAAAGCACAATTTCCGCAAATTGGCGCAGGGGCGACTGCACATCGAGAATGACCTTGGCCTCAATGATGCGCGGGTAGTCGAGATGCAGGCTCTCGATTTTCTTGCGCGCATAATCACGAATAGCCTCGGTGACCTCGATGTGGCGGCCGGTCACTGTGATGCTCAAATCAACGTTGGCAGTTTGCATAATTCGCGTGGTTTGGGTTCGTATTAGGAGACAAAAAAAAGCCGCCAAGGGCCTTCACATGCTGAAGCTTTCGCCCAAATAGAGCTGGCGGCTGAGGGGGTCGTTGACCAAAAAATCTTGCGTGCCTTCGCGGCGCACCTGCCCCTCAAAAATCAGATAGGCCCGATCCACGATGGAGAGGGTCTCGCGGACGTTGTGGTCGGTGATGAGAATCGCGAGGCCAGCTTCGCTGAGGTTGCGCACGATTTCCTGAATTTCGCTGACGGCGATGGGATCCACCCCGCTGAAAGGCTCGTCGAGCATCAGCAGGCTCGGTTCAGTGACGAGGCTTCGGGCGATGGTGAGGCGCCGTTTTTCCCCGCCGGAAAGCGTGAGCGCGAGGCTGCGGCGAATGTGGGTGATCCCAAAGCGCTCGAGCAATCCCTCGCAGCGCTCCCGCTGCTCCGCCTTGGGCAGATTCATGGTTTCCATCACCGCCATGATGTTTTGCTCCACCGTCAGTTTGCGGAAAATGGATTCCTCCTGAGGCAAATAGCCCATGCCGAGGCGGGCCCGCTTATACATGGGAAGGCGGGTGGCGTCCTGGCCATTAAAAAGCACCTGCCCCCCATTCGGAACCACCAGGCCCACAATCATATAAAAAGTCGTGGTTTTCCCGGCCCCGTTCGGCCCTAACAAACCCACAATCTCGCCCGGCCGCACGTTGATATCCACCCCATTCACCACCATCCGGCCATCGTAAACCTTTTTCAATCCGCGCGTCGACAGCAGCAGGCTTTCCTCGGCCAACCCAGCCGGGGCCGGCGCAGCGTAAGATGAGGAGACAGACATGGAGAAGTTAAAGGGAAGAAAAAGGGAAGAAAAAGGGGATCGAAAAAAGGGATCGAAAAAACGCCCGCCGCAGGCTCACTGGGCAGGCTGCGCGCGCGGGGGAGTCGCCGCCGCCGCCGGAGCGCGCTCCGCCTTGGGATCGCCCAAATCCCGCACCGTGCAGCCTTCGCTGTAGCTCTTGCCATTGGGTACCAGCACAATTTTGGCATCCTGGCGCGTCCCCACGATGACATGGTTGCCCTCCTGCGCCTCCGGCCAATCCGTCAATACCATGTTGCCAGATTGCTTGTCGTAAATCATCGAGCCCCCCTTCCC
>CALQKQ020000055.1 GCA_943331195.2 Akkermansia muciniphila
GGCGATGCTGAGATTCCCGGAGGAGCGAATCCCTGCATCTCCGGCATCCACCACGCCAACCGGAGCGATGAGATCGACATTGCCCGGATCCACGCCCGCCACCGTGGCTAGCACGCCGATGCCGCCGCCAGTCGCCAGACCGGCCAGGTCCGTCTGTACCGCAGCACTTTGGGGATCCATCAAGACGCGGGTCGGGGGAGCATTCTTCACCGTCTTGGAAGAACGACCCGCCGCAATATTCCCACGGGAAGACCAGATGATTTGATTTCCGCCCCGCAAGGTGAAAATCCGTCCGATGCCGACGCTGACATCGCCGTCGGTGAAAATGGAAATGTTGCCGCCGCTTTCGGTGACAATCCCGGGCGGGGCCAGGGGATTGCCGATGGCGGTATTGGCGAGGGCGAGGCCACCGCCGGGAGCTAGGAGGCTGATATTGCCGCCATTGCGCGTGCGGATGTCCCGTCCACGGGTGAGGATGTCGCCCGCCCCGGTGAACGGGAACAGCACGCCGATGGCCGCGAAACCGTCCTCATAGCCACCTCCCGTCGTCGTCGCGGTACCCGCATGGCCCCGCCCGGCGTCGCGCAAAATGCGATAAAACACCTCCAGGGCCAGCCGCTTTTGCTCCTCGCCCTCCCATTGATCGAAGGATTTGCCCCCCATCTCCGGTGCCAGTTCGGCGAGGTACTGCGACCCATTCCCCCCCGTGACGTAGCGATCGATGAAGCTGTCGAAGTCCAGGGCGCTATGGCCAAGACCCGTGGACGCGCCGAGCCCCGCCGCCGCCACGAGGTGAGCCCCGGTGAAACGGAGATAGGGATTGCGGGCATTGCCCACGCTGGTCAGGCCGACCCCCGTGCCATCCGCCCGGCCCGCGACCGTACCCAAATCAAGGGTGCGCCCTGCCAAAACTTGAAGCGAGCCGGGTCCGCTGATCTGGATGTCCCCGGCCAACGGCCCGGCCTCCGCCACACCGCCCTCCGAAGTCACCACGTTCCCCGGGCGGGTCGCCGCCACCCGCAGCGCGGCGCTGGCATTAGCGGGAATGATATCACGCCCACTAGCGATAATACTGACGTCGTCGTCGTGAATGTTTTGTATGTAGAGCGCAACATCGGCAAGGTCGCCCCCTGCAAAAATACGAGAGGCTTTGGGCGCAAAAAGCGTGAGTCCAGAAATGTCGCCCGCTCCAGCATAAAGCCGCAGGGGCGCGACATCGTTCCTGTGAAGCAGCCCAGGGGCGTGCAGCGCTTGCTTGGTCTGCAGCACGCCAGTGGTCGAACCCGTTTCACTAAATAAGGCATCGAGTCCAGCAAAGAAAAGCGGCTGCGGCGTGGCTACGGCCTGCGCTTGTGCCGTGGTATAGCCGAGCGGGTTCCAGGGATTCGCCAGGTCCAGCGCATCGGCATCCGAAACGTTGATCCGGCTGGCCGCCCAGGCGGTAAAGCCCTTGCCCGAGTCGTTGATGAGGCCAGTCGGTTGCAGCGCATCAATGGCCCCCGCCGCCAGCAGCGCCAACTGACCCGTAGGGGATGGGGCGAGCGTTAGATTTCCCGCTAGGCGGATGCTGCCGCTGGAGGCATACGCCTGCAAGGTGCCAGGTTGCACCGACACCATGGTCCGGTAACGGATCAGCTCCGCCAGCCCAGATTCATTGAGCCTCAACCAAGGTTTGCCCCGCGCGGCAGAATCACTTCCTAGCATTTGCTTGTTGACGGCCCATTGAAACAGCAGCGGGGCCAATCCCGCCGCCGAGGTGGATTCGGTGCGGAAGGTCACGTCGCCGCCCAGGGCAGAAACGTTTAAGCTCGCCTGTGGCGCAAAGGTCGAGAAATACGATTTGTACCAGATCGAGTTCCCCAAGCCTTCTGGCAGCAAAAATGGGTTAGCCATCGGTCCAAGCAGGATGCTTCCCTTGGCCGAGACCTCAAAATGGGCCCGGCCCGCGAAAAGCGTCGTGGGTAGTTGGGTGTAGGCATGGCCCTGGCCGGCCGCCAGGCTGCTCGGCGAAAGCACCGAGCGCGTCGCATTGGTAAGGATACTGCCCCCGGCATAGAGCGTTCCCACCCCCCTTTCCACATAGTAAATCCCACCATCAATCTGGTTCCCCGCTCGCACCGTGACATCGCCACCACCCCATTCCACCGCCGTTTGGTTGGCGGCGAGCGGATCACTCGGATTGCCTTTGGTCACCCGAAAGTTAGTGGGAGCCACCGCATCCACGTTGCTCACGTTTCCTCCCGCCGCCAGCGACACCTGCCCGCCGCCAAGCGCTCCTACCCCTTGAAAAAATTGGCTGTAGTCGACCCACCAACTGGTAGAAAGCACTTCGTTAGAGCTCCGTCCCTGGGCGAATTGCCCCGTCGCGGAATCGACCGTGCCTCGGCGATACAGCCAATTGTTTGGAAGCTGCCAGACCGAATCCGCCACCAGCTGCCCCGCCGCATTGCGGGTCAGGTGCTCAATGTTCCCTCCGGCGTTCAGGGTGACGTTGCCGCCGCCCATGGCGTATTGCGCCGGGTAGAGCGTGGTGAGTTGCGCCGCCCCTAGCCCGGAAGTGCCACTGGGTGGCTGGCCCGGCCGAGGTACCTCAAAGGTGCCACCCAGGGTGGGATCCGCCACCGCCGCGCCTGCGGAGTAAATCGCCGCGAAGTGATTGAGCAGCTGGATGTTCCGCGCGGCGGAAACGGTGATATCGCCGCTCCCCGTGCGGATGACTTGCCACCGCTGTGGGATCACCGACCGCGTTAGCGCGTTGTCCCCACCAGGGACGGTGTTGTTCTGCTCATCGGTCGAAGTCCCCGCTTTGCCGAGGAGGAGAGAGCCCGGCGCGCTGCTGCGGGAGGGCACCGCCGCGAAGGAAACGCCGCCGAGATCGGCCCCCGCCGTGAGACGGTAGGAATACGATTGGGCATTCCCCGGCAACAGCGGATTCGGCGCCATGAGCCGACCCTGCCAAAGCTGAAGATTGGTTGCTGGAGGATTGTTTACCGGCACAAACGGGGTAAAACCGTCACTGAGCGAATTGTTGAAGATAAGATCGCCCGCCGCACGCATCGTTAGGAAACCAGCGCCGCCTTTTGCCCCAAAGCGATAACCCGAGAGATCCCAGTCCTGCAGCGTCGTGCTGCTGGCCGTGCCCAAGGTGAGAGGGCCCGCGCGGTTGATGAGTTCCGCCCCGGGCACCAGCACCAAGGCCGAGGCCAGACCCGCATTGCTCGAGAGCAGGCGGTTGGTGATGGCGGATTCGTTCGCGTTGCCCACACCAGGAGCTCCGAGGAAAGCGAGGCCGTCATTCCTAATTTGGTTCTGCACCGCCGCCGTAATGGGGCCGCCGCTAGCGGTCAGGTCATAGAGTTTATAGCCTTCCACAAGAATGCTCGAAGGATGGAGAACCGTGCTCTGGAAGGCCGTGATGCCGAGGTCCGTTCCCCCTGCGGTCTGCGGGGCCCGCAAATGAAGTTTGCCCGAAAACTGGCCCAGCGCCGCACTGGTGCTGGTTTGCTCGGCAACCGCAAGATTGAGCGTGGATCCAGCCGCCAAATGAAGCACTCCCGCCCCCGCAACTCCCAGGCGTTGCCCACCGGCCTCCAGGGTAATCTCGCCTCCTTTGCCCGCACTGTCGAAACGCTGCCCGGCCACGGTGAGCCGGGCGCTCTCGGACAAGGTCACATTCTGGTTTGCCGCCAGCTGAATCATGCCGCCCGTCGGCCCCGCCGCATCAACCGTGCCCGCGACCGTGATGCTGCCCTGATCCGCCGCGAGGGCGAACTGGCGGGCCACCGCCATGCCGTCGATGAACACATCGCCACGGCGGATCCGAAACGTTTGGCTTTGCGTGAATCCAGCGGTGCTGAGGGCAGACGTCAGCCCCGCGGTAGTGGTAAGCGCCAAGGTGTCGAGAGAAAAGCTTCCGGCAGTGCCCCCACTTCCCGCCGCGCCCGCCAATGCCCCGCCATCAAGGAAGTGGCCCTGCGGAGCTATAACTGAAAGGCTTCCGGCACTACCGCCCCCGCTTCCTGCCGCCACCCTGACCAAGGAACCACCGCCTAGCACCACATCTCCAGTCACCGAATCCAAGGTGATCGTTCCGCCGTCCGCATAGCGAGTGACATCATAGAAGGTCTGCGGCTGCCCGGCCACGTCCAGCCGTCCCTGCACCAACAGAGGGCCTCCCGTGGACGAGGCCGTCAAGGATCCACTGGGCAGCAAAACAGAACTTCCCAGACTGGTTCGCGCGCTGCTCAGAACCAGGGTCGCCCCCAAGCCAGGCGCGAGGGCGGAAGCCGCGCCAGTGGCTTGCAAGGTCAGGTTCCCCCCAGCCGTGAGGCTGCGGTGGGAGCCCGCCGCTCCCGTCACCAGCGGTGCAGCGATCACCATATCGGCTGCGGTAGCCATTCCCCCAGTGCCCTCGCCGATCACCCCCTGCGCCGCTTGGAAGCCCACTTCGCCAAACCCTTGCCAAGCCACATCCCCCGGAGTCATCCGTACCACGTCGGCGTTGAACCGAACCCGAGCGGTCGATAGCGCCAGCGAACCTAGCCCAAGGCTAGACGCTCCCTGCGGATTGCCTAGCTGAATTTCTTTGGCAGCGAATCCGAACCCCTCGCCAGTTAGATGCAACCCCCGGATCTCTCCCGCATGCAACACCAGGCGATCCAAGCCGCCACCGATTTGGCCCTCCCCAATTAGGTCGATGCTTGAATAACTTCGCAGGGCCAAGGTCGTGCCGCTTTGCAGCTTCGTCAGGACCGAGCCCGTGAGCACCAAGCCAGTACTCGCGGGGGGCGAGTCTGCTTCACCGAGCACCAAACTGATGCGGCCGCTATTGATGGCGTAGGCCCTAGCGGCGAGTCCAGCTGTGGGATCAAGTGCCATGGCATGGGTGGAATCCAGCGCGATGCCGCCGCCGATCAGTTCTGCCCCAGCTCCGATAGTGAGAGATACCGTAGAGGTAGCAGGCGCGGCCCCGCGTCGAATCACCGCAGCATCAGGCGCACTCGAAACCCGCACCAGCACGCCATTTCCCTCCACTTCATAATCATCCGCCAAGACGCTGCCAGTGGAGCGAAGCTGCGCCCCAGGTGCCAGCGTGATGCCGCCCGTGGCCGCCAACGTGAGGTCAGCAGCGGTCAGCGGAGCACCGGCATTGTCCACTTCGATGCCACTGCTGGCAACGTGGAGCATGGTGCGGCCATCGGCGTCAGTAGTTCGCTTGCCTCCTATAACAAGGCTTTCAGCCTGCCAGCGCTGCAGCACGGCAGAACTCAAGGCATTGCTCCCCGGTGCGCCGCTGCCGCTGCGGTTGATGATAAAAGGCAAAGTCGAGGAAATGTCGACTTGGCTGCCCCGTCCCCCCGAGATCGACCCCGACAGGACAGAGCCCGCCAGACTCAGGCCTTGGCTGGCTTGAAAAAGCAGTCGACCTGAATCCTTAGGCAGAAGCGGCGGCGGCAGGTTCAGCCTCCCTGCGGCGTCGCTGAGGAAGGCATCGCCGAGGTAGGTTTCATATTCGGCCCGCTGGCGAATGACACTGCCCCTAGCGAGTTCAAACTGGCTCGCCAAGGTCGGCCCGCGCCCCGCCCCATTCATCCCAGCTATTTGATAGCCAGAGACAATACTGGCGCCGTCGAGCAACTCCCCAACGCCCGTGCGCTGCTCTGCTTGCGGCGTCACCAACACCCCGCCCGGCAGCAAAGCGTACCCGGCAGGCAACAAGGTATAGTTCCCTGCAGGAAGCGTGGCGCTGCCTTGTAGAAAGATCCGGTCGCCCAACCCAAGGCGCTCATTCTCATAACTAGAGACAAAGCCGCCGATCAAATTCGTCGCCAAAGCGGAATCATTGTATGACGCGATCGGTGCGATATCGCCCCGGTAGCCTGGCACAATCGCATAGCTGTTTCGGGACGCGACAATGTCCACGAGCCCCCCATTTCCTTCTACCCAGCGGTACGCGAATAGATCGCCGCCGCCGCGCAGATCCACTGTGGCCCCAGCAGCCAGTCGCACCACCTGACCAGCAATCGACACGCTTTTCTCCGGCAGCCCGCCCGCCGTGATGTCCACTCCCCGGGGATCAATCCACGACAAGCCATCGCGACTCACCCCATAGGGAATGAGCCGCCCTTGGCCAGTGCCAGGATCAAGCGCCGCGACAGACGTGATACTGCCATCGCCGAGGATGATCTCTTGGGTCCGGGGAATCGCGATGCTGTTGCCCGCAAGCCAGTCCCGCGGCGCCGTGCCTGTCCCATCCCACCCCAGCGCGATGCTGCCAAAGGGAGCCCGCAACACCCCATCGTGCTGAATGCGACTCGCATACACCCCCAGCGAACCGCCCGCCGACAACGGAAGATCGCGGCGGCCCGAGGTTTCCATGGTGACGGAACCAGGCTGCACGCCGCCACCGCTGGGGTAGTCGTAGACAAAGATCTCGAAGGGCGAGGCCGTGACTGGGTAGAGCTGCCCCGCCCGCAGTGTCAGGTTTCCCATAACATTGACAACGCCGCTGCCCCGGATATCGCCATGGACCGCAGACAGCGAAGCCGAACCGATGTTTTGCAGCGAAAGGGTGCCGAGATCAAGGTGCTCCGCTGCGACGATGAGCTGGCCGGGGCCATAGCTAGGAGCAAAGCTAGTAGCAAAGGGACTGCGGCGATCCTCCGGCCGCTGCGGCGTCGCCAAGGGACGACCCAAAGCCACCAGGGGAGCCGAGAGCCGCACCACGTCATCTGCGGCCAGAATGCCTTCCGTGGCCACCCGCAGTGAGCCTCTCGCCTCCAACACGACGGGGCCTTGGAACCGCACCGAGCCACCGAGCGCCAGCGCATCAAACCCGCCGCGCGTAAAGGAATCCGCGCCGAAAAAGCCCCCGCTAATCTTGCCTGGCAAGGGCTTCCCCACCGCCTCCACCGCGCCCGTGACGCCCCCGGGAAGCAGGCTGCCGTTTTGCCAAACGCTGAGATTCGTATCCGTCGGCTGAGGCAGATTGCCCGGCGCATAAAATCGACCAGAAGCCAGCTCCAAGGTCCCCCCCAGCGCCTTCGGACCGCCCGCATAGCCGTGCAGCGTGGCCCCGGAAAGGAGGAAATCGATGCCGGTCATTGCGATCACGCCGCCATTGGAATCCACGCGCACGGGGACCACCGCCAAGCGTCCTAGACCCTCTGTTAGGCCACTAGACACCGGAAGCTGATAGCGCCGCAGCGGATCAGCCACCGCAGGATGCACCTCAATCACCCCCTGGGCACCTGACACATCAATGAGCGAACCCGCCGCCGCCAAAAGGTTTCCTGTCAGGCTCACCCTGCCGCCGGGCAGCACCGAACCAAGCTTGCGGCCATAGGCATCGGGCAGCCGAAGCGTGGTGCCAGCGGCGGATAATAGAGCATTAGGCCCCAAAAAGAGCGTGGTCAGAGCCACGTCCGAGTTGGGCCGGGCCGCGTTGGAGTCGCCCGCCGTCACCGCAATACTGCCGCCGGGGGCAAACGTCTCCCCAAGCAAGGACACCGTGCGCCCTGCAAAACTCACCTGCGCCAGAGGATCCGTCCGGATGACGGCCCCTTCCCCCATCAGCAAATCACCGCGGAGGAGCGGCACATCTAAAATGCCGTCGCGAAGCCCCGCTGCCGTGAAACTCAAACTCACCGGAGGCCGCACCCCCACTGGTTTTTGCACCACAATCCTGTCAAATCCTCCACCCAGTGGATGCGGCACGGACACCAAACTCTGCGCCACGGGCTGCACCCGGGTGCCCGCCGCAATCACGAAAGCTGGCGGCAAGCCACCCAGGGCATCGCGGGCCGGAAGTCCGGTCAGACTGAACTGCCTGAAACCACCCTGACTAAAAAATCCCGGACGCAAACCTAACTCGCCCGGTCCGGTTCTGCCGCCCACGCGGATCAGCGGAGCTTGCATGGCCAGTGATCCTCCCACCGCCCCCGAGTTGCCTAACAACCGCGAACCCAAGGTGAACCGCCCGCCCACGAGGCCCTGCAACTGCGGGTCCTGGCCACCTTGGAGGACGATACTGCCGCCATCGCCATCATAGCGTGCCCCCAGCGGGGTGATGAGCGACCCACCCCTCACATCAATCGCGCTACCTTCTAGCAAGTCTGCAGAGTAGCCCCTGATGTCAATGCTGCCGCCCGCCAGGCTTGCTGGCGCCGCGAAGGGATCAGCGGCATGCCACCGGTCGTCCACCACCAGCCCCGCCGTGCTGAGCGCCGCGCCCCGCCCCAGGGTGAAGACCCCACGGCCTGGATTCGGTTCAGGGAGCCGCCGCTGTTCTTCCGGCCGTTGCCGAATCAAGGCGACGTCAAAGGGCGTTAGGTTCAGGGCTTGGAAATGCAGGCTGCCCCCAGGAGCGATCATGCTGCCAAAACTTTGGATGTTTGATCCGACGAAGCTGAAGCCCCCACCGGGCCGACTTTGCAGCGCCACATGGCGCGGCACCGTGATGTCCCCCCCTTCATTGTGAACCGTGAGGCTGCCCCAACCCGGCTCTCCCATCAGCGTCGGCGAAAGATAGACCGTGCCCCCCCGCGCTTCATCCAAGGCCGCCGGAGCACCGACTGCATCCAGGCTAAAACCGCTCGAAGCCGCTTGCGCCCGGTCATCGAAAATAAGATTGGGTGGAGCCGGGTAGTCGGTGACGACGGCATTGTTCAGCATGGTTTGCCCCGAAAAAGACAAAGTTAGCCGACCAGCCTGCGGCAGGTCACTGGAGTGACTCGATAGGCGCATCTGCCGAGGGCCAGGAGCTGCCCTTCCTCCCAGTTGACCATCCAAGGCCATCCCCGGCGCAGCCATCGTTAGGCTGCCAGCATCGGCTCCGTGTAAATAGGTAGGCTCCTGGTGTTCCCCGGTCAAAGCTAGGGCTTGAGCATAGGTATGGCTAACGCCCCAGCGGGCATGCACTTCATCCCAGGTGCCTGAGTAAAGGCCCCGGTAGATCCGATCGGGCAGAGCCTCATTAATGTCCACTACATGGCCCTCCGCCCAGAGGCGCGACGTTTTCACGGTGCCGCCAAGGTATTCGACATGCCCCCCGTTCACCAGGATGCCGGATCCCGGCTGCATCACCACGGAACCGCCTGCCGCGATGTCCACGGAGCCGCCCGCCGCAGTCAGTTCGCCCACAGTGCGCTCCGTCAGAGCCGCATAACCCGTCAAATCCGCCAGCGGCGAACCCACCCAGGCGCGGCCGTTGACCACACCTTGGTTACGCAAATCCACCGTCAAGGTCGGACCCCGCAGAGGCCCACTACGCTGTAAAGGCGCCGGAGCCAACTCGCCGCCCCGCAACACTAACGATAGAATGACCTGAGAAAGTGGCGCCACCACTCCCGTGGAGCCAGAAACATCCAGCCCAGCCCCTGGCTCAAAATACACCTGACCTCCCTTAGCCAGAAACGTCGAAGTCGGAGGGGTGATCGCTTCGTTGACATGCCAGCTGCCCGCCTGCACCGAAACCAGCGCGTTAGGAGCTAGCACCCTAGCATCACCGCCAAAGTGCACCGTTTTGCCCTGCAAATGGATCTGCGAACGCAAAGCCAATTCCGTGCCCACCGCCCGTTCCGCACTGCTCCACTCCGGAAGAATCCGCATCACGCTGCCAGGGCCGAGATCGACGACTCCGCTCGATTTGAACAAGAATGGATTTCCCGTGCTGGCCACGGCAGCGTCAAAGCCAGGATTGGGCACTGCATCGTAATTAGCCGCCAAATCAATCCGGCCATTGAGCGAGACCGCCGTGCTGCTCTCAATGACCCCTTCCTGATGGACCGATTTCCCTGACATCGAAACACTGCCGCGCCGGACTTCGATCAGGCCCCCGTTAGTCGCGGTGCCGCCATCGCTCCCCACGCGGCCCACATAGACATCCAACCCGCGCAGACTGGCGTCGGAACTTTGGTGCGCCGCTACCCCCACCTGAAGCCCCGCCGCCAGAATCACCTGACCCTGAGGAGCCAGCACAGAACCACCTTGGGTCACCTTCGGCCCCACTAGCGTGATTCTTCCCCCGTTTCCGTCCGCGCTCACCGGACTAGAAAGGAGGGCTCCAGATTGAACCGTCACCTCCCCATGGCGGTTGTCTGGAAGCGGCGAGGGCGCAGGGACAAACGCCGGTGTACCCTTGGTCCCAGCTGGAAGGGGCAAGGCACTAAAAAGAAACTGCGAGTCAGGATTGTTGAGCAAGCCGCGCGCGATGAGGTTATCGTTGATCGGCAACGATGACGCCGCCAGGGAACCGACATTGATCTTGCTCGCGCCGCCAAACAGGATGCCATTCTGATTGATCAAATAAACTTGCCCCGGAGCGCTGATTTGGCCGAGAATCTGAGAGGGGCGGCCCGAAGGATCGGTGACCCTATTGAACGCAATCCATTGGGCCACGTTGGCCCCTCCGTCGCTTTGATCAAAAGTGAGATGCGTGTCGCGCCCCACGTTGAACGTCTCCCAGTTCAGCAGCGCCTGCTGCTGGGTTTGTTTGATCGCCACCTCCGCCGTGGCCCCACGCCGCGATTCAACCGGACGCAAAGTGCCCACCGGAACCCCGCTCAATTGCAAGCCCCCCAGCCCGAGTCCATTAGGCACGCTCGGCAGCATTGCCCAGGATGATTGGGATCAAGCCCGAGATGGTCCGCGCCATTTCTCGCGGACAAGGTGCGCGCTTGGTCCTGCATCGCCCGCACCGCTTGGAGCGCCTGGGCCGTTTTTGCTAAGGCATCCTGCTGGCTCACGCGGGCCTGTTGCTGGGCAGCCACCGCCGCCCCCACTGATGAATCCGCCGGGCGGACATTCCCCCCAGCTCCCCCTCTCAAGAGATCGCCAGCCCATAACGATCCCGCTACCAGCCAAGCACCAACGCTCGCGGTGATGACCGGCCACCGCTGCCTGCGGAACTGGCTGAGAAAACGGGAAAGGCGGGGGAACATGCGCGGGGCCACAGGCTATTTTTTTTCTCCCCCGCCGATCTGGCCAAGCGCGAGTTCATTGATCGCCAATGGATTGACCTGAAGCAGACGGGCCAAATACAACTGACTGTTAGCGCGCGTCTGTTCTAGGCGGAGCTGTGCCCTGAGCTGGGAGCGGATTTGATCTAGCGTCGGCGTGTAGGCTTCGCGCGCATCCAGCAGTTTGACGATATGCCAACCGTCATTCAAGCGGATCGGTTCGGAGATGGCATCAACTTTTAAAGCACTGAGCTTCTCGCGAATCTCCGGCTGAATCTGGGTTTCGGCCAGCCAGCCGATTTCCCCGCTGCGCCCCGCGCTCGCCGCGTCGTCGCTGTGTTCACTCGCGATGTGGGAAAACGCCACCGCACTCGCCTTGAGCGCTTTCTGGACGATTTCAAGCTTAGCCTGAGCTTTATCCAGCGCGGCCTTTTCCGCGTCTTTCGCCGCCGCAATAAAGATTTGCCCCAGCTGAAACGACTTGGGCACGCCCAACTGCGTCTTGGCCGTTTCATAGGCCGACCCCAGTTCTGCTTCGTTCGGATAGCTCGCCGGGGGAGTGGACACGCTTTGCAAATAACTTTCCGTCAATGCCACCTCGCGCGCCTTGGCCAGCTGTGCGGCCACTTCCGGCTTTTTGTCATAACTCTTGGCCTCGGCTTCTTTCAGCAGCACCCGCTGCACCAACAGGGAGCGCACCACCTGATTGAGCAGGCTCGGGTCGTTTCTGATGGCGGCCCCATCGCTAGCGCTCAGCGCTGCTAGGGAATCTTTGACTTCGGCCGCATTCACGGTGAGGTCGCCGATGCGCCCGATCACAGGCTCCGTGCCAACTTTGGCATCTGCCCATGCGCCCGAGGAGAAAGTCAGCAACAAGAGAAGGGTGGTTATTTTCATACAGGTTTGGTGCTAGAAATGGCGTGGTTTAGAAGAAGGCGGGCTTGCGGCGGGCGCAATGGGGGCATCAGACTTGACCGGAGTCGGCTTGGTGGATGGCTTGCCGTCGCTCGGAACCGGCTTCAGTTTGCTGTCCTCCAGCTTGTCAGCGTAGTCCTGCACCTGCTCCTCCAGCCGAGCCTTGGCCAGCCCGGTGAAGGGCTCACGCGCCACAATCGCCCGGCCCAAACTGAAATCGGCGTAGCGCTGCAAAATGTCTTTACCGGTCTTGTA
>CALQKQ020000056.1 GCA_943331195.2 Akkermansia muciniphila
CGGACCACGTTGAGGCGGTCGGCGATGCTGGCGCAGCGGGGCATGAGGGAGGAGAAGTGGACGCCGGGGAGTTTGGTGGGGATGCTGCCAAAGGGGCCGCCGCTGGGGCGACCTGGTTTGGGGTCCCAGGTTTCGAATTGGCTGGGGGCGCCGCAGAGCCAGAGGAGGATGCAGTGTTTTTGCGCTTTGCGGGTTTCCTCGGCGAAGACGGGGTTGTGGAAGAGGCCGGCGAAGCTGGTGGCGGTGGCGAGGGCGCTGCCGCTGAGGCCTTTGAGGAAGAGGCGGCGGTGCAGCTGATGTTCGCCGGGGCGGCAGGAGCCGGGGAGGAGGTTGGGGGGTTCAGTGCTCATGGATCAGGGCATGCTGAGGAATTCGGCGGAAGTCATGAGGGCCCAGAGGAGGTCGCGGATGGCCTCGGCGGGGCGGTCGGGGCTGGCGTCGAGGAAGGCGGCGGCGGCGGCGGCTTCTTCGGGGTCGGGGGCGCGGTCGGAGACGGCGAGGAAGGCCTGGTGGACCCGGGCGGGGGAGTCGGGGAGGGCGAGGAGGCGGGCGGCGGTGTTGTCGGCGGCGGGGGTGAAGAGGGCGTTGAGGGCGGGGGAATGGGTGAGGAATTGAGCTTGCTGGAAGGTGGCCTGGTATTCTTTAGGGAGGACGTCGGGGATGGCGGCCACGGCGGCGCGGCGCAGGGCTTCGTCTTCGGGGGCTTGGCCGGAGGCGACGCGCCAGGAGCGGGCGAGTTGCTCGGCGGAAAGGGGGCGCTCGAGGGCGGCGGCGAAGCTGTCGGGGGGGGCGGCGGCGGGGGCGAGTCCGTAGGGGCGGCTGAGGACGAGGCCGCGCAGGAGGCGGCGGAGGTGGTAGCCGTGGTCGGCGAAATCTTGGGCCAGCCAGGCGAGCAGTTCGGGGTGGCTGGGGAGATTGCGCGCGTTCATTTCGTCGGTGGGGTGGACGATGCCGCGGCCGAAGAGGGTGGCCCAGAGGCGGTTGACGAGGGCGCGGGAGAGGAGGGGGTTGTCTTGGGTAGCGGCGGCGGCAAAGGCGCTTCGGCGGGAGAATTTGGGCACTTTGACGGGGGCGGCGGGGTCGAGGTAGTTTTCGTCGCGGTCGGTCTCGGGTTGGTCGCCGGAGGGGCGGGTTTCGGGGATGGTGGGGCCGTTGAGAAGGGTGACGGTGGCGGGTTGGGATTCTTTTTTAAGATTGGTGAAGTTCATGAAGCCGCCGACGGCGGATTCGGCGATGGAGCTGCCGCCATCGACATTTTTGCTGCGGTTGAAGGCGGCGACGAGTCCCCAGTAGTGGGCTTGTTTGATTTCGCGGGCGAGGGGGTGGTCGTGGCATTGGGCGCAATCGATGCGGGTGCCGTAGACGACGGGGGCGACGGCCTCGGCGATCTGTTGGTATTCATTTTTGCGCTCGTAGAGGAACCAGGAGGCGCCCTTGGCGGCGTCGGGTCGGGCTTCGAGAAAGGCGCGCACCGTTTCGGGCCAGGGCCGGTCGTCGCGGAAGGCGTTTTCGAGGAAGGCCCACCAGCCCTGGTCGCGGCGGCGGTCTTCGCGGCGGTCTTTGAGGCTGCGGCCCATGAGGAAGACGTCCCAGAGCTCGCGCATGTGCAGGGGGTAGGCCTCGGAGGCGAGGAGGCGGTCGACGAGGTCGGCGCGCCGGGAAGTGGCGGGGGCTTGGAGAAAGGCGTCTTGTTCGGCGGGGCTGGGGATGCGTCCGGCGAGGTCGAGGGTGACGCGGCGCGCCCAGGCGCGGTCGTCGAGGGGAGGAGAAGGGGTGAGGCCGCGCTGCTGCCAAGCCTCGCTGGTGAAGGTGTCCACGGCTTCGGTGATGGAGGCGAAGGAGCGGGGTGGGGGAGGCGCGGCGGTTGGGGTGGCGGCGGCGGGCAGGGCGAGGGCGGCGATGTAGTCGCGGACGGCGGCGCGCTCGGCTTCGGAGACCTGCTTTTTGGGGGGCATGTGGGGATCCGAGCCGGGAGCGAGCACTTGGTAGAGGGGGCTGGCCTCGGGGTTGCCCGGGATGAGGACGGGGCCCTCGTCGCCGCCTTGGAGGAGGGCTTGGGGGGTATCGAGTTCGAGGCCGCCTTTTTGTTCGAGGGGGCCGTGGCACTTGGCGCACTGGCTGTCGAAGAAAGGCTGCAGCTTGGTGGACCAGAGGGCGGCGGCGTCGGCGGCGGCGGCTGAGGTGGCGCAATGGGCGAACAGGGCCAGGGCCAGGAAAGAGGGGAGATTCATGGAGGGGCCGCAAGGCAGGAGCGAACTGCCGAAGGTGAAGGCGAAACGGATGTCGGGGCTAAACGGGTGCCGCAGCGAGGGGCTTTCAGCGCGGGGAAAATGGGAAGCGGGGGCCGCGGCGCGGGGTCGGGGAGAAAAACTCGGCTGGATTCCTTCTTGCCGGAAGGCCCTCCCAGACGGAACACTGGGAAAACATGGCCCGGTTTCTAGTCTCGCGTTTTCTCAGCCTGCTGGCGGTGTTGGGGGTGGTGTTGACCTTGACCTTTGTGCTCTTTCGGGTGGCTCCAGGGGGGCCGTTCTCGTTTGAGCGGGATCTCACTGAGGCCCAGGTGCTGGCGAAGGAGGTGCAATATAAACTAGACGGGCCGCTTTACCGCCAAGTGGGGCGGTGGTGGCAGGATGCGCTGCGGGGGGACTTTCGGGAGTCGATGAAGTCGCGCAATTTTACGGTGGCGGAAATTTTGGGGCAGAGTTTGCCGGTGAGTTTTGCGCTGGGGGGAGTGGCCTTTGTGTTGGCGGCGAGCGGGGGGATCGCGGTGGGGGCGCTGGCGGCGGCGCGGCAAAATCGCTGGCCCGACCGCCTGGCGATGACGGGGGCGCTGCTGGCGATTTCGCTGCCGACCTTTGTGACGGGGCCGCTGCTGGTGCTGAGTTTGGCCTTGGGCCTGAGCTGGTTTCCCGTGGGCGGGTGGACGAGTTGGAAGCACGTGGTTTTGCCGGCGATCTGCCTGGCGATTCCCTATGGGGCCTACGTGGCCCGCTTGATGAGAAACAGCATGGTCGAGGTGCTCGGGGCCGACTTCATCCGCACCGCGCGGGCCAAGGGCTTGCCAGAGCGGCAGGTGATTTTCAAGCACGCCCTGAAGGTGGCGGTGCTGCCCGTAGTGAGTTATTTGGGGCCGTTGGCGGCAGGCCTGCTGACGGGGAGCGTGGTGGTGGAAAGTATTTTCGGGATTCCCGGGGCGGGGCAGCACTTCGTGAACTCCATCTTAAATAAGGACGGCTTTCTCCTGATGGGAGCGGTGGCGGTGTATTGCGTGCTGCTGGTGGCCCTGAATTTTTTGGTCGACGTGATTTACTGCGTGCTGGACCGCCGCATCAAAATGTATGAGTAGCCGCGCTCCCTCTCCTGCCGCCCCTGGGCGGGCTGCCTCCGATCCGCTGAGCGGCTGGGAAAGGCTCAAGCTGGACCGCTTGGCGATGCTTTCCCTGGGGGTGTTGTTGCTGTCGGCGCTGGCCTGTTTTTTGGTCCCGCCCCTGATGGAGGCCGCCCGAAATACCACGAGCGCCTCGACGTATGCTCCGCCGGGGACGGAGGTCAGCGCCATGGGTGGCGGGGTCTACCGGGCCTGGCTGGGCACCGACGCCAGTGGTCGCGACGTGCTGTACCGGGTGCTTTCGGGCGGGCGAGTCTCGCTGGTGGTGGGGCTTTGCGCGGCGGCGGTCAGCTTGTTCATCGGCACCCTGGTGGGGATGACGGCAGGATTTTATGGGGGAAAGGTGGACAGCTTTCTGATGCGGCTGGTGGACGTGCTCTACGCCAATCCGCGGGTGCTTTTTGTGCTGATCTTGATCAGCGCGCTGACGGGGCCGCTGAGCTTGGGGATCAACGAAGCCCGGGCGGCGGCCGAGGCGCGCGGCTGGGATACAGTCCGGCAGTGGGTGGATGGAGCCATTCCCTACCAGCGGACCCTGATTTTGATCTTTTGTTTGGGGGTGATCGAGTGGCTGACCATGGCCCGGATCGTGCGAGGGCAGGTGTTGGTGTTGAAGGAGCAGCAGTTCATTGCCGCCGCCCGCGTGCTCGGTCAATCCCGCTGGAAAATCATGGTGCGGCATCTGTTGCCCAATCTCTGGACGGTCATTTTGACCTACCTCACGCTGACGGTGCCAGTGGTGGTTTTGGACGAGAGTTTTCTCAGCTTTTTGGGCCTGGGCATCGAAGAGCCGGCTTCCAGCTGGGGGACGCTGCTGAAGGAGGGCGCGGGGGCGGTGAACCCGCTCATTTCGCGCTGGTGGCTGCTGGTCACGCCCGGAGTGGCCATGGGGCTGACGCTGCTGGCGCTTAATTTTTTGGGAGATGCCTTGCGCGACGCCTTCGATGTGCGATAAAGCGTCGAAGCATCGGAAGGAGCCAACCCTGGGGTTCAGTCGTGGGGTCTGTGAAAAGACCCTGGCGAGAGCGCCGAGAATTGAGGAAACCTTCGAGATGCGGCACCGGCGGGCATAGCTTAGTGGTAAAGTTCCAGCCTTCCAAGCTGGCCAGGCGGGTTCGATTCCCGCTGCCCGCTCCACCGCTGCGGAAGGATGGGCTCTGCCAGGCGGGGCGGACTGCAACTGGCCGGGCGGGCCTAGAAACGTGGTCCGAGGGCACGGCTTGGCCCTTTGCCGGAAGCATCTCCTGGCCGCGAAGGGGTGTCCGCGCAGGTGGGTAGGCCGAGGTTTTCTTACCAAAGGAAAGGGGGATCGCGGCGGGTTGGGTGGGGCCTAAGGGCCACTGAAGCGGGGTGCTCGCCGTGCGGTTTCCCGCAGGGCGGGGGCCCCGCGCGGAGTCGACCTGACGTTTTTTGAACAATTGCCTTGAAAGCGCGACCCGGCGGGGCCATATTTTGAGGGGAATTTTGATTTTTCCAATCTCTTCGCCACTGCGATTCGCGCCTCCACAGAATTATTCCCTCCTTATTCTCCATGAAACGCCAACTTTTACTGCTTTCCGCCGCATCGCTCGCTGTACTCAGCACAAGTGCTCCTGCCCAGGGTTTGCTCAGCCTCGGCCAGCGCGATGAGTTTGAGAAGAAACTTCCCTTTTCGGTGACGGTGGGCTTGGGCGCCGGCTGGGATTCCAATGTGAATCTGAGCCCGCGCGATGAACAAGACAGTGCTTTCATCAAAGGCACCATCATCGCGGAATACAGCACGGGCGACCGGCGCACTTCCTATACGGTTGGGCTGACCTACAATCCTTTCTACT
The DNA here is from genome assembly GCA_943331195.2 of Akkermansia muciniphila. Lineage (GTDB taxonomy): Bacteria > Verrucomicrobiota > Verrucomicrobiia > Verrucomicrobiales > V1-33 > CAIZWU01. The sequence continues at coordinate 5,203 of CALQKQ020000056.1, forward strand.
ACATGGATGCCCCGCAGGGCATGGACGAGTTTCAGCAGAGCGCCAGTTTGAATTTGGCGGTACGGCACCGGGTGAACCCCCGGCTGACCCTCTCGGACAACTTGTACTTTGCCTACGAATACGAGCCGAATTATCAAGTTGGGACCTCGGTGGCGCGGCGCACCCAGCCGTATATTTACGGCTACAATAACCTCAATGCGGCCTACGCCTGGACGAAGCGCTTTTCCACGGTGTCGGGCTACACGCTTTCTGGGATCGACTACGATGCCGATTCGGAGAGCGGAGAGAACTATCTTTCCCATCTCTTTTCCCAGGATTTCCGCTACGCGTTCACCAAGACCACGACTGGGGTGCTGACCTACCGCTACGGGATGACCGAATACGACAACGGATTTGGGGATTACACGGCGCAGTATTTCCTGGCGGGGATGGACCACTCGTTTAGCCGCCGCACGGTGGGCAGTTTCCGCGCGGGTGCGGAGGTGAGAGACCGGGACAACGGGGGCAGCGCCACCAATCCCTACCTCGAAGCGAGCCTTTCCCACAGCGTGGCCAAGGAAACCTACCTCCGCTGGTATGGCCGCTATGGCTTTGAAGATGCCGACGTCGGCGACTCCCAGGAGCGCACTTCGATCCGCACGGGCCTGAGCCTGCAGCAGCGCATCACCAACCGCCTTTCCGGGAACATTGGAGCCAACTACATCCACGACGAGTTTGACGGAGGGCTGCAATCCTTCAACGAGGACATCGTGGAAATCAGCCTTGGCTTGGATTTCAACCTCTACCGCAACTTGGTCCTGAACACGGGCTACTCCTTCACCACGACTTCTTCGGGAGTGTCCTCCCGCGAATACGACCGCAACATCCTCACCTTGGGCTTGACGAGTCGCTTCTAGGTTTGGCTTTAGCGCTGGTGAACTTTCAGCCCCCGCAGTGTCCTTGATGCTGTGGGGGCTTTTTCTTTACAGTTGGCCGTCCGGACGTTATAAGTGTGGCAGTCCAAAATCCCCCTCCCCCGTCCCCCCCGTTAAAATATGAAAGAGCAGATCGCGGAATCGAAAATGCACGCCTTGGACTACTGGCAGGTTGTCCGCAACCGCTGGGGAGTCATTCTCCTGACCTTTTTCATGGTGCTGCTGGCTTCCCTGGTGATTGTGGCGTTGCTGGACAAGAAGTACGTTGGGCGGACGAGTCTCCAGGTGCACCAAAGCTCGAAGGGGGAAATCTTTGCGGGGGACTCCCAAAACGAAAATCGCCTCAACATGGGGGTGAATTTTTTGGAGACGCAGTTCAAGATCATCACCTCTAGGGAGACCCTGTTGCGGGTGGTGAATAAGAAGAACCTGAAGACCCGCTGGGACATGACGGAAGACGAGGCCGTCACGAAGCTTTTTCAGATGATTGAAACGGAGGAGGAGCGGGGGACGGAAATCATGAATATCGCGGTTTATAGCACCGCTTGGGAAGAAGCTGCGGAGCTGGCCAATGCGGTTCGGGAAGCCTATGAGGAGCGCCGCAAGGAGACTGAGGACGACCAGGTGTCCAGCGTGGTGGGAGTGCTGCAGAGCAGGCAGAAGAGCCAAGAGGAAGAAGTGGAGGAAGCCCGCCAGGAAATGATGCGCTTGATGAAGCAATACGGCATTGTCGATTTGAGCATCATGCAGGGCCGCGGCTTGAGCCCGACGATTGGGACGGGGGACCAGAGCTACAGCATGAGCCAACAAAACGTGCTGGAGATGAAGACGAAGGTGGCCACCTTGCGGGCTAATTTGGAGAGCATGCAGCGACTCAGCGGGCAGGAGTTGATTGAAAACGCCATGAGCTATGGGGTGCAGGATGCCACCATCACCAACTTTGCTAGCACCTATAAGAAGGATAAGGTGGAGTATGAGCGCATGACCAATTCCGGTTTTGGGAAGAGCCACCCCAAGGTGAAGGGCTTGAGTAAGCAGATCGAGGAGGAGAGCCGGATCTTGCTTTCTGCGGCGGAAAACTATCGGCTCAGCCTCGGGGTGACCATCAAAAATCTTGAGGAGGCCTTGAAGCGCATGGAGGACATCAGCACGGAAAAGCGGATTGAAACCGTGGAGGAAAAGCAGAATTCGGCCGAATACTCCCAAGCCAAGACGCGCTACGAGATGAAACTGGACTTGCTCAACCAGATGCGGGAGACCTTTTTGAAGACTCAAGTCAACCAGTTGCTGCCGCGTCAGCCGATTGAGATCCACGAGATTGCCAAGCCGGACTCGACCCCGGCGCGGCCGAATGTTCCGCTGCTGCTGGGCATTGGGGCCGGTTTGGGGCTGATTTTGGGGATGCTGCTAGCTTTCTTCCTGGAGTATTTGGACACGAGCGTGAAGACCTTGGATGATGTGGAGCGGTATTTGGGGGTGCCCGTGTTGGCGGTGATTCCCAAGGACGTGGGGGTGCTGCACAAGCAGAGCGGCCTCAGTCCGGACGCGGAAGCCTACCGGATTTTGCGCACGAACATTGAGTTCAACCGCAAGAGCGCCGACGCCAATGCCATCACCATCGTCTCCGGCGGTGCGGGCGAAGGGAAATCGACAACCTTGGTGAACTTGGCCTACATTTGCGCTCAGGGCGGCTACAACACGCTGATGATCGACGGCGACCTTCGCCGCCCGAAATTGCACACGTTCTTTGACATCAACAACTCAGTTGGTCTGACCAATTACCTGACGACGGCGCTGCAATTGGAAGACGTGATTTTGCAGACGCCGATCGAAAATCTCTACTTCATGCCTTCGGGCATCTTGCCGGCAGATGCGGCGGGCATTCTCAACAGCCGCCGCATGTCGGAACTGATCGCGGATGTGAAAAACCGCTTCGATTTGGTGCTGATCGATTCTCCGCCTATTTTGGGGGTGAGTGACGCCTCGGTGCTGGCTTCGGAAGTGGACCTCACCATCATTGTGATTCAGCACCGCAAGCTACCGCGCACCATGTTGATGCGGGTGAAGCAAGCGATTGAGAACGTGGGGGGCAACCTTCTCGGGGTGGTGCTCAACAACGTGGATGTGCGCAGCGACAGCCAATACCAGTACTACACGAGCTACTACACCTACTACTCGCCGACCAACATGGAAAAATCCCGGCCGTCCCGGGGGGAAACCAAGGCCAAGGCGACCACGAGTGCCACGCCATCGCGCAGTGGCGCGCCCGCCGGGAATCCCCGCAAGGGCGAGGAAGAAGATTATTAAACATCCATGCAGCTTCGCTAAACCTCTTTCAAAATCCTCATTTATCCAGTCATGAAATTCTTCTCTGCTCTACTCGTGGCCAGCCTGGCGCTGGTGGCGTTGCCGCTGCGCGCTCAGCAAGCTGGCGTGCTCAAGCCCGGCGATTCGGTGATCATTTCGCTGCAAACCCCGGCGGAAGATGCCCCTACGGTGACAACTTCCTACCCGATCTCGGACAGCGGCACCATCAAGATGCCGATGCTGGACCAGGAGATTCCCGCCAACGGGATCACGGTTTCCACCTTGGCCAGGCGCATCGAGGCCGCCTATCGGGCGGCGGATATCTACACCAACCCGACGCTCACGGTGTCGCTGCCGGCGATTGATGGGCAGGTGAACCACGTGGTGACGGTGGGGGGCGAGGTGCGGGGCTCTGGGGAGTTTCCGCTGCGCCAGGGGATGACCTTGATGGCCGCGATCAACCGTGCGGGGGGCTTCACCGAGTTTGCCAAACAAAAGGCCGTCAAGCTGATCCGGGCCAACCGCGAGCAGATTTTTGACATGCGCAAGATCAACGCAGATGGATCCAACAATCCGGTGTTGCGCGACGGCGATCAAATCATCGTCCCGCCAGGCTGAGCTGCGGCCGACGGCCCCTCTTTTTAGGAAACAGCGCCCGGTTTTGGGCGCTGTTTTCGTCTCCGGACTCTCTGCTGATGGAACCTTCCCTACCGCCTGCTGCGCGGCGCGCCCTGGCTCTCGATTATGGGGAGGCCCGCATTGGGGTGGCCGGTTCGGATGCTTTGGGCATGCTGGCTCACCCCTTGGAGACGGTGGCGGCGCAGCCGCGGGTGGCGGCCTTGGCGCGGATCGCGGCGCTGTTTCGGGAGCGCGGCGCGGATTTGTTAGTAGTGGGACTGCCGCTGCGGGCGGATGGCGAAGAGGGGAGTGCGGCGGCGAAGGTGCGGGCCTTTGCAGAATCGCTGCGGCCGCTCCTGCCGCCCGGCACGGCGGTGGCTTTTCAGGATGAATACCTGAGCACGGTGCTGGCGGCGGGGCAGTTGCGCGCTTCTGGGAAACGCACGAAATCGCATCGCCCCTTGATTGATCAGGCGGCGGCGGTGGTCATTTTGCAGGAGTTTTTGGATGCAGCCCAGCCGATCTTGTTAGAAGGGGCGCTGGAGCCCAGGGAACCATCGCGTTGAAAACGTGTCGAACCCATGCCGCGCCTTCGCTTGAGTCTTGCCTATGATGGCCGCCCCTACAAAGGGTGGCAGTCTCAGCCCTGTGGTCGGACGGTGCAAGATACCTTGGAAAAAGCCCTGAGCCAGCTGTGGCCGGGGGGGCCTCGGCGGGTGCACGCGAGCGGGCGCACGGATGCGGGGGTGCACGCCTTGGGGCAGGTGGCTCACGTCGACGCGCCTGGGGAAAGTGTGTTGCCGGCGGCGGTTTGCCAGCGGGCCTTGAATGTGCATTTGCCGCCCTCCATTCGGGTCATGGACTGCCAGGTGGCGGCGGACGATTTTCATGCTCGATTCGATGCGGTGGGTAAGACCTATCGCTATCGCCTGTGGCTGGGGCGGGTGCTGCCGCCGCTGGAGGTGGGGTTGGCGTGTCATCATCCGAAGCCGATTGATGTTGGGGTCTTGGGGGAGGCGTGTCGGCTCGTGGAGGGGCACCATGATTTTTCCGGTTTTGCGGCCTTTCGGGGCCAGGAGGATGGGACGGAGGACAATTGGCGCCGACTGTGGCGGGTGCAGCCTGAAATAAGGGGAGATGTGCTAGAGTTGAGCTTCCATGGATCGGGTTTTCTCTATAAAATGGTGCGTTTGTTGACGGGGGGGCTGTTGCGGGTGGCGGGCGGGCGGGCACCGTTATCTTGGCTAGAGGATTTGCTGGAGCGTCGGGTGCCGGGCAAGTGTTCGCAGTTGGCTCCGGCGGACGGCTTGTATTTGCTGAGGGTGGACTATCCTGAAGGCTGATGACTCCCCTTGCCCGGAAACTCGCCCGCCAGCTGTGCGACAGCGGCCCAATGCCGTTTTCCAGTTTCATGGCGGCGGCGCTCTATTCGGCGGAGGGGGGCTACTACGCTTCGGGGGGCTCGCGCACCGGGCGGGCGGGGGACTTTTTCACCAGCGTGAGCGTGGGGCCGGTTTTTGGTCAGATCGTGGCGGGGGAATGCTGTGAGGCTTGGGAGCGGATGGGGCGGCCGACGCCCTTCACCTTGATTGAGGTTGGGGCCAACGATGGCCAGTTCGCCCTGGATGTGCTGCGTTGGGCTCGGGAGGAGCGGCCTGATTTCCTAGCGGCTTTGCGCTATCAAATCGATGAGCCGCTGGAGGAGGCGGTGGCCCGACAGCGGAAGACTTTAGCGGAGTTTGCCGAGCAGGTGACCCACGACGCCCTGGGGGCGGCGGCGCAGGGATGCTATTTTGCCAATGAATTGCTGGATGCGATTCCGTTCCGCCGGGTGCGTTTTGTCGGCGGGGCCTGGAAGGAACTGCTGGTGGGATGGGACGAGGGCTTTGGGTGGGTGGAAAGGGAGCCGGAGGACGGGGCCTTGCGGCGGCGCCTGGCGTGGTTGGGCGATGATTTTGCGGAAGGCTACACCACGGAGGTGGCGCCAGCAGTGGCTTCGCAGGTGCGGATCGCGGCGGATCGCCTGAGGCAGGGCTATGTTTTTTTCGCGGACTATGGGTATGCGGCGGCCGATTATTATGCGGCGCACCGCAGCAGCGGGACCTTGCGTTGTTACCGGGCGCACCGGGCGCACGAGGATCCCTTCGACGCCATCGGGGAAACGGATCTCACGGCGCACGTGGATTTTTCCTTAGCCGCTAGTGCTGCGGTGCAAGCTGGCTGCGAAGTATTGGGATGGGTGGATCAGGCCCGCTTTCTTACGGCGGCCGCCGCAGGGATGCTTCGGCGCATGGAGGGCCAGGGGAGCCCTGGTTCCGCTTGGCAGCGGCAATTCCAGATGTTGACCCACCCGGCGCACCTCGGTCAGAAATTTCACTTTTTGGTTTTGGGAAAGGGGGTGTCCGCGCTCCCCGCCCTGCCGAGTTTGCGGTTTGCCCGCCCCGCGGCGGTGGCTGAGTTGTTGGCTGACCGGTTCCCGAGGCCGAGCGATGCCGACTGAGGCGCGGTCCGGCTATGCTCCGGTGGCCGGGCGCAGGGAGGGATCTGGTGCGGGGTGGGGCCTTGTTTACGCGAAGGAGCCCAGGGCCCCATGGGGTCACCGCCTCCCAGTCCGGAGTGAACCTCTGGCCTTGGGTTTGGCATCTTCCTGAGCGGAGGAGGGTTTCGTGTTACCGGACCTCATTTGAGGCGGCGTTGCGACTGCGGGGCGCGGTTCGGCGGATTCGTGGCGCTTTTTGCCGGATTCGTCAAAAAAGGAGGGGCCTCAACGAGGAATAGGTTGGATTTGCATGCAACCTGAGTAAAAGAGGGGATTTTTATAGAAATCATAGCTTATGATCCCTACCTTTTGTCTCAGGATCGCGTTTGGCCGTTATGGCGGTGGCGCTGGGGTTTGGCTCGGGGCTGGCCTCGCGGCGCAG
>CALQKQ020000057.1 GCA_943331195.2 Akkermansia muciniphila
GCGAGGGCGCGGGCGATGCCGATGCGTTGGCGCTGTCCGCCGCTGAATTCGCGGGGGCGGCGGTTGAGGTGGTCGGGGGAGAGGCCGACTTTGCGGAGGAGGGCGGCGGCTTGGTCGCGGCGCTCGGCGGGAGTCTGGGCGGGAAAGTGAATTTCCATGGGCTCCGTGAGGGTTTGCGCGATGGTGAGGCGAGGATTGAGGGAGCCGAAGGGGTCTTGGAAGACCATTTGGATTTCCTTGCGCAGGGGCAGGAAGGTGGGCTCGTCCATGGGGGCGATGTCGCGCCCTTGGTAGAGGAGGCGGCCGGAGGAGACGGCTTGCAGTTTGACGAGGGCGCGGGCGATGGTGGTTTTGCCAGAGCCGCTTTCGCCGACGAGGCCGACGGTTTTGCCTTTGGGGACGGTGAAGGAGACGTCGTCGACAGCGGTGACGCGCCGCTCTTCGCGGCGGAAAAAGAGGCCCCGCATCACTGGAAAGGAAATGGAGAGGTTTTCGACGTGGAGCATGGCGAGGGGGGCAGGAGGCAGCGCGTAGTTGGGCACAGGTTTGGAGGAAGCGCCAGCGCGGAGGCAGGGCAGGGCGAGCGCGGGCGGGCGGCGGAGGGGTTTAGCGCGGCGCGGAGCTGCGGGCGGCGCGGCGGAGGTCGCCGGGAGTGCGGCCGAGGCGGTCTTTGATGACTTTGCCCATGTATTCTTGGTGCTGGAAGCCGCAGCGCTCGGCCACTTCGAGGAGGGGGAGGTCGGTGGAGGTGATGAGTTCGGTGGCGCGTTTGAGGCGGGCTTGGATGATGTGGTGGTGGATGGTTTGGCCGAGGTGGGCTTGGAAGCGGCGCTGGAGCACGCTGCGGGAGGTGCCGGCGTGGCGGGCTACTTCGTCGGTGGTGATGGGGTGGCAGGCTTGTTCGCGGATGAAATGGAGGGCGGCGGAAACGGCGGGGTCGTCGACGGCGAGGACGTCGCTGGATTGGCGGACGATGAGGGTTTTGGGAGCGATGAACTGAGCGCCCAGGGGCGGCGCTTGTCCGGCCATGAGTTGGTCGAGGAGGGCGGCGGCTTGATAGCCGACGGCGGCGTGGTCGGGCCAAATGCTGCTGAGGGCGGGCTGGCAGACTTCGCAGAGGGGTTCGTCGTTGTCGACGCCGACGACGGCGATTTGGTCCGGGACGCTGATGGCGGCGCGGCGGCAGGCTTCGAGGACGTCGCTGCCTAACTGGTCGCTGCAGACGAGCAGGCCGACGGGTTTGGGGAGGGCTTGGAGCCAGGCGGCGAGGCGGTTTTGGCGCTCTTCCCAGGGGATGCCGGATTGGAGGGCGGGGGAGGTTTCGAGCAGGGCGGGGTGGGGGTCGGTGGCGCGGGCGCAGTCCAGAAAGGCGCGGCGGCGCTGCTGTGACCAGTTTTCTCCGGCGATGCCGCAGCAGGCGAAGCGGCGAAAGCCGCGCTCGGCGAGGTGGGCGAAGGCCAAGGCACCGATGGCGGCGTTGTCGACGTGGACGAGGGGAAAGTCGGCGTGGGCGACCAGGCCGAGGACGTCGACGACGGGGAGGCGAGTGCGGCGGAGTAGGTCGGCCATTTCTGGGGAGGTGACGCGGGCGATGATGCCGTCGCCTTGCCAGTGGCCGATCCAGTGCGGCACGGATTCCTCCAAGCTGCCCGGGGCATGGTAGAGGGACCAGGGGCCGCGCTCCCGGGCGGCGCGGGCGATGCCGCGGAGGATGTCGCGGCCCGAAGCGAGGGAGGTCTCCACGAGCAGGGCCACGCGAGGGGCGGCGCGGGAGGGGCGGGGTCGGGTTGGGGGCATGGAGCAGGGGTAGCCGGGTCTGACCCGAATTCTACAAAGATTGACCGGGAAACGCCTGGAGTGTGGGATGGGTTGTGGCGTAGGGTATGAGACATGACCTCCGCCGCTCCCCATGCTCAGCTCGTTTCGACGCCTCTGCGGGAGGTTTTGGAGGCGTTTCGGGGCAGCTTTGGGGTGGAAGCGACGGAGGTGGCGTATGCGCCGGGGCGGGTGAATTTGATAGGAGAACACACTGATTACAATGGGGGGTTTGTGTTGCCGATGGCGATTGACCGGGGCATTTACCTAGCGGCGCGGCGGCGGGAGGATGGGGTGGGGCGGATCCGCAGCGCGCAGTTTCCGGGAGAGGAGGCGCGGGTGGAGGTGGCCCAGGAGGTGGTGCGGGGCGAGCCTAGCTGGAGCAATTATGTGCGCGGGGTGATGGCGGGGGCGCAGGCGGCGGGGGCGCGGCTGCCGGGTTTTGACGCCTTGATCTTTTCCACCTTGCCGGTGGGCGGGGGGGTGAGCAGCAGCGCGGCGCTGGAAGTGGCGGCGGCGACTCTCTGCGAGCAGTTGAGCGGGCTGACGCTGGCACCGGAGGCCAAGGCGCTGCTGTGCCAGCGGGCGGAACACGATTTTGCGGGTACGCCCTGCGGCATCATGGACCAGTTTGCGGTGGTTTTAGGTAAAGCAGGCTATCTGTTATTGATTGATTGCCAATCGCAGGCGACGCGCCAAGTGGCGATGCCTGGCGAGGAGGTGGCGGTGCTGGTGATCAATACCATGGTGAAGCACGCGCTCAATGATGGCGGCTATCGGCAGCGCCGGGAAGATTGTGAGGAAGCGGCCCGCTTGTTGGGGGTGGCGTATTTGCGGGAGGTTAGTCCGGAGCAGGTGGCGGCGGCGAGCGGGCGGCTGGGGCCGCAGCTGGAGCGGCGGGCCCGCCACGTGACGACGGAAAATGGGCGCACTTTGGCGGCGGTGGAGGCGTTGGAGCGGGGGGATTGGCGGGAGGTGGGGCGCTTGATGGTGGCGAGCCATGGGTCGCTGCGCGATGACTTTGAGGTGAGTTGTGCGGAATTGGATGCGGTGGTGGCGGCGGCGGAGGCGCTGGGCGAGGCCGGTGGGGTTTATGGCTGCCGGATGACGGGCGGGGGGTTTGGCGGCTGCTGCGTGGCCTTGGTGGAAGCGGGCCGGGCGGAGGAGATCGCGGCGCAGGTGAAGGCGGTTTATTTTCGGGAAACCGGGATCGCGGCGACGAGCTTTGTGACCCGTCCGTCGGATGGCGCGGTGGCGCGGCGTTTGGACTAACTTTTTGATAACATGTCTGGTATTTTACAACTTCACGGCATCGAGAAGCGCTTTGGCGACTTTGCGGCGCTGCGGGGCGTTTCCTTGGAGCTGCGGGCGGGGGAGATCCACGCCTTGATGGGGGAGAATGGGGCGGGCAAGTCGACGCTCATCAAGGTGATCACGGGAGTGCATGCGGCCACGGCGGGGACTATGGAACTGGAGGGGCGGGCGATCCGGCCGGGCAGCCCGCGGGAGGCGGAGCGCGCGGGGATCAGTACGGTTTATCAGGAAGTGAACTTGTTGCCTAACTTGAGTCTAGCGGAAAACATCACGATGGGGCGGCAAGCGATGTGGGGGCCGTTCATTCGGCACGGGGAGGGGCGCCGGAGGGCGCGGGCGGCTTTGGCGCGGCTCGGGGTGGAAGTGGATGTGGCGCGGCCGCTGGGAGCGTGTCCGGTGGCGGTGCAGCAGATGGCGGCGATCGCCCGGGCGCTGGAGCAGCGGGCGCGGGTGTTGATTTTGGATGAACCGACTTCGAGCTTGGATGCGCGGGAGGTGGCGGAGCTTTTTGGGGTGCTGCGGCGGCTGCGGGATGAGGGGATGGGGATTCTGTTTGTGAGTCATTTTTTGGATCAAATTTATGCCTTGTCAGATCGCATCACGGTGCTGCGGGATGGTGGGTATGTGGGGACGTGGGAGGCGGCGGCGCTGCCTCGCTTGGAGTTGGTGAGTCACATGATCGGAAAGCCGGTGGCGGCGGCGGAGGCGTGTGCGGCAAAGGAGGAAGCGAGTGCGGGGCCGCGCCGGGGGGCGGTGGTGGAGGTGGCAGAGCTGGAGCGTAAGGGAGTGGCGGGCCCTTTTTCGTTTGCGCTGGAAGCGGGCGGGGCCACTGGCTTGGCGGGGCTGTTGGGGAGTGGGCGCACCGAGGTGGCGCGGATGCTGTTTGGGATCGACCCGGCGACTTCGGGGAGCGTTAGGGTTGATGGCCGCGTGGTGTCCCTAACGTCGCCTCGGGCGGCGATGGCGGCGGGTTTTGCTTTTTGCAGTGAGGACCGGAAGGTGGAGGGCATCCTGCCCTCACTGAGCGTGCGGGAGAACATCGTGCTGGCGCTGCAGGCCTCGCGGGGGGCGCTGCGCCGCTTGCCCCGGGCGGAGCAGGAGGCCCTAGCTGACACTTTCATCAAAGCGCTTCACATTAAGACGCGGGGGCCGGAGACGCCGATGGGGGCCTTGTCGGGAGGGAACCAGCAGAAATGTTTATTGGCGCGGTGGATGGCGGTGCAGCCGCGTTTGTTGATCTTGGATGAGCCGACGCGGGGCATTGACATTGGGGCCAAGGGGGAGATTGAGGCTTTGTGTGCGGAGTTGCGGCGGGGAGGGCTGGCGATTTTGTTTATTTCTGCGGAGTTGGAGGAGGTGGTGCGCAACTGCAGTCGGGTGGTGGTGCTGCGGGATCGGCAGCAGGCTGAGGTATTGGAAGGCGGCGCCATTTCGCTGCGGCAGATCATGGAAACGGTAGCTGCGGCATGAATCGTTTTCGCACTCCCTTGCTTTGGCCCCTGGCGGCCTTGGTGGCGTTATTGGTTTTCAATGCGCTGGCTTCGCCGGGCTTTTTTGACGTGGAGTGGAAGGACGGGCGGCTCTATGGGACGGTGGTGGACATTTGCAATCAGGGGGCTCGGGTGCCGATGTTATTGGCTTTGGGGATGACCTTGGTGATCGCGACGGGTGGGGTGGATCTTTCGGTGGGATCCTTGATGGCGGTGAGTGGGGCGGTGGCGGCGGTGCAGGTGAATGCAGGGGCCAGTTTAGGGCAGGCGGTGGGGTTGGCGCTGCTGTTGTGCAGTGGGTTGGGTTTGGTGAATGGGGTGCTGATTGCCAAGGTTAGGTTGCAGCCGATCATTGCGACTTTGGTGATGATGGTGGCGGGCCGGGGCTTGGCGATGTTGTTGACGGGGAGCCAGATGGTGCCGTTCAAGCATGAGGGCCTGACTTTTTTGGCGAATGGCGCGGTGGGGGGGCTGCCGGTTCCGATTCCCTTGGTGTTGGGGGTGGCGCTGCTGGCGGGGGTGGCGTTGCGGGGCAGCGCGTGGGGGCTTTTTATTGAGGCTACGGGGGACAATGAAACGGCGAGTCGGCTGGCGGGGCTGCCCACGGGAGGGGTGCGGCTATTGGTCTATGCCTTCAGCGGGCTGTGCGCGGGGATGTCGGGATTGCTGGAAGCTTCTAACATTGCGGCGGCCGATCCGGCGCGGATGGGGGACACGCGGGAGTTGGATGCGATTTTTGCGGTGGTGGCGGGCGGCACGGCCCTCACGGGGGGGCGGTTTAGCTTGGCGGGCTCGCTGGTGGGGGCGCTGTTGCTGCAGACCCTGACTTTGACGCTTTATAACCAGAATGTGCCGCCGGCGGTGGCCCCGGTGCCTAAGGCGTTGGTTATTTTGGTGGTTTGTTTGCTGCACTCGCCGAAGCTGCGCGAGCAGTGGGGTCGTTGGCGTTCTCCTTCTCCTGCATGAACCGCCTTTTTTCATCGCGGCTCTTGCCGCTGCTCGCTACCGCGCTGGTGCTGCTGGTCCTTTTTGGGGCGGCGGGGGCGCACTACGAGCATTTCTTTTCGGCGCGGGTGGTGTTGAATCTTTTCAAGGACCGCGCCTTTCTGGGGGTGATCGCCATCGGGATGACCTTTGTGATTTTGTCAGGAGGAATCGATCTCTCGGTGGGTTCGGTGATGGCCTGCAGCACGGTGCTGTTGGCGAGTTTGATCATGGAGCGGGGGTGGCCGGTGCCGCTGGCGATGGCGGCGACCTTGGTGCTGGGCGCGGCCTTTGGGGGCGCTCAGGGCTGGATCATTCATCGCTATGGGATCCCGGCATTCCTGGTTACCCTAGCAGGCATGTTTTTGGCGCGGGGCACGGCATTCATATTGAGCTCGCGCTCGCTGGAGATTCGGCATGCGTTTTACGCGAAGAATAGCGCCTGGGGCCTTCCGCTGGGGGAGGGATTGACCTTCACGCTGGGGCCGATGGTTTTCGTTAGTGTGTTGGCGGTGGCGATGGTGGTGGCGCATGGGACGCGCTTTGGGCGCAATGTTTACGCCATCGGGGGGAGCGAGAGCAGTGCGGCGCTGATGGGCTTGCCGGTGGGGGGTACCCGCATAGCGGTGTATGCGCTGTGCGGGGGAGGGGCGGCGTTGGGGGGCATTTTGTCGACCTTGGCGTTGGGCAGCGGGGATCCCACGCGGGGGATGGGCTTGGAGTTGGATGCGATTGCGGCGGCGGTGATTGGGGGCACGGTGCTGACGGGTGGACGGGGATGGATGGTGGGCACCTTTTTGGGGGTGCTGATTCTGGGGACGATCAAGACGATCTTGGATTTTGAGGGGAGCCTGGATCCGGCGTGGCTGCGCCTTGCCAGCGGGGGACTGTTGCTGGGCTTCATCCTGATGCAGAAAGTGATCGCCATCCGCTCCCGGGAAACCTAATTTTTCTTTTCACGAACCCACCCCTTACTAACTACTATTTATGAACCGCCAAACTTTTCTTCGCCTTGCCGGCGGCGCCGCCGCTTGTTCCCTCGCTGCATGTCAACCCTCGGGGCCCTCGGGGGGTGGGGCGGGGTCGGGCGGCAAAAGGGTGGTGGGGTTTTCCCAGATTGGCGCGGACAATCCGTGGCGCACGGCGGAGACCGAATCGATCAAGGCGGAGGCCGCCAAGCGGGGGATTGAGTTGAAGTTTTCTGATGCCCAGGGCCAGCAGGAGGCGCAGATCAGCGCGATGCGCAGTTTCATTGCCCAAGGGGTCCAGGGGATCATATTGGCTCCGAAGGTGGAGACGGGTTGGGAGGCGATTTTGAAGGAGGCCAAGGACGCCAAGATACCTGTAGTGTTGGTGGATCGCGGCGTCGCGGTGGCGGATGACTCGCTTTATGCGACTTTGATCGCCTCGGACTTTGTGGCGGAGGGGACCATGGCTGGGGAATGGTTGGCGAAGAAGTGTGGGGGCAAAGCGGGGGTGATCCAGTTGGAAGGGACGACGGGTTCGGCTCCGGCGAATGATCGCAAGAAGGGATTTGAGGCCGCGATGGCGTCGCATCCGGAGATCAAGGTTTTGGCGAGTCAGACGGGGGATTTTAAGCGCAGTGATGGGAAGAATGTGATGGAGGCGCTGCTAAAGGTGCATGGAGCGGCGATCACGGCGGTGTATGCGCACAACGACGACATGGCGATTGGGGCGATTCAGGCTTTGGAGGCGGCGGGGCGTCGACCTGGCAAGGATGTGGTGGTGGTGAGCATTGACGGGATGGGCTTTGCGTTTGATGCCATTGTGGAGGGCAAACTGAATGCCACGGTGGAGTGCAATCCTCTGTTAGGAGAGATGGCCTTTGCGGCGTTGGAGCAGGTGCTCAAGGGCGAGGCTTTGCCGAAATTATTGGTGCAGAAGGATCGGCTTTTTGATGAGAGCAACGCGGCGGCGGAGCGGCCCAACCGCAAATATTGAGTCGCGCCCCCAACCATTCCTTCGGCAACCTTTCCATCTTTATGCAAGAAAAACCCTCACTCATCCGCGCCTTCGCGGCGCTGCTGGCCTTAGCGGGCGGCCTGGTTCCGGCATCTGCGGCCGTGCTCGACAAGCAGAAGCAGCTGGAGGCGCAGACTTTTTGGGACAATCGGGACTGGGATTGGTATCAAAACAACATTCCCTTTTTCGAATGCCCCGACGCCGACATCGTTACTACTTACTACTATCGGTGGGAGCTGATCACCAAGCACTTGACCTATGGCTCGCCTAACAGCGGATACAGCTTTACGGAGTTTATCGACCGCCCGTTTTGGAGTGGGGCGTATGGGGCGATCAGTTGTCCGGCGGGGCACCAGCTGTATGAGGTGCGCTGGCTGAGGGATGCGGCGTATGCGACGGATTATGCGCGGTATTGGATGGAGACGCCGGGGGCGCAGCCGCGCAACTATGGTTGTTGGATTAGCGATGGGATTTGGGCGACGCACCAGGTGCACCCGGACGAGGGTTTTGTGAAGGGCTTGTTGCCGGAGATGGTGAAGAATTACGAGGCCTGGGAGAAGCGGCAATTTGTGCCGGAGATGGGGTTATTCTGGCAGAATGGGCACGATGACGGGATGGAATTTAACATCAACAGCCGCCAGTCTGCGGACATTCTGCGAGGGGCACCAGGTTTTCGACCTGGATTCAATGCCTACATGTGGGCGGATGCCTTGGCGATTGCTCGGATTGCGCGCTTGGAGGGGGATGGGGCGACGGCGCAGCGCTATGAAGCGAAGGCGGCGGGGTTGAAGGAGCGGCTGCAGAAGTTGTTGTGGGATCCGAAGCGCGACTTTTTCTTTCCGATGTCGCTGCGCGAGGAGCAGGACAAAGAGGGGAATGTGGTGGCGAAACACACCCTTACCTATCAGTCAGGAAAATACGCGGGCAGCCCGCACGGGCGGGAGGAGCATGCTTACATTCCGTGGCAGTTCAACTTGCCGGATGCGGGCTTTGAGAGCGCCTGGAAGTTTTTGATGGACCGGAATTATTTCTATGCGGACTTCGGGCCGCTGACGGTGGAGCGGCACGATCCGATGTTCCTGCTCAAGGATTCGTGTTGTTGGTGGAGCGGGCAGTCGTGGCCTTACAGCACGGCGCAGACCCTGAAGGGGATGGCGAACTTGTTGCAGAACTATCAACAGGGGCACGTGGGGCGAGCCGACTATGTGAAGCTGCTGCAGATTTTTGCGCGGTCGCACCGCAAGCAGGGGGTTCCCTATTTGGCGGAGGCGCTGCATCCGGATACGGGGTCCTTTGAGGGACACGATGGCTATAACCACAGCGAGCACTATTTTCACAGCAGCTTTAACGATTTGATCATCACGGGCTTGGTGGGCTTGAAGGAGCGCAATGACGACACCGTGGAGTTGGATCCGTTAGCCCCGGCGGAGTGGGGGTGGTTCGCGCTGGATGATGTGCCGTGGCGGGGGCATTTGCTGAGCATTCTCTGGGACAAGGATGGCAGCCGCTACGGCAAGGGAGCGGGCTTCCGCTTGTTGGTCGACGGGAAGGAGTTGGCCGCTCAGGCTAGCCTGGGCAAGATGAGCGCCAAGCTGCCCGCCGCGCCGTCAGCGCCAGCGGCGAAGCGCCTCCGACTCAACTACGCGGTGAACAACGACGCCGATTACTATCCGCGCTATACGAGCAGTTTTACCGATCCGAAGACCTCGCTGGATAAGCTGTGCGATGGGCATGCTTGGTATACGGTGAACCCGCCGAACCGGTGGACGACCCAGGGTTCGCCTAACAAGGCGGATTGGGTGGAGGTGGACTTTGGCGCGGCGCGCCGGATTGACGTGGTGCGGGTGGCTTTACTGGATGATGGCAAGGACGTGGTGCTGCCGACGGCTTGGGCCTTGGAATTCTATGATGGGAGCGTTTGGAGGCCCTTGCCCGTGGAGCAGCGGCATCCGGAAGCGCTAAGCGGGCACCGCTACAACGACTTCCGCTTTGCTGCGATGGAAGTTAGGAAGCTGCGGGCGACCTTCACCCACGGGGCCGGTGGTTTTACGGGATTGTCCGAAATCGAGGCCTGGGGCGAGGGGACGCGGCCCTATGTGGCACCGGCACCGAAGGCGGGGAACTTGGCCTACAATCCTAGCGGCAAAGGCTTTCCGCAGGCGAGCGCTTCGTTTCACGACAACTTCGGAGGGGTGGCGAAGAGCGCCTTTGATGGCCGGATTGGCTATAAGCCGAATCCGATCAATCGCTGGACGAGCTTTGGATCGCCCAACGCGACGGATTGGTTAGAAGTGGATTTTGGGGAGGCCAAGGCCTTTAGCCGGGTGGAGTTGGGCATTTTCGACGACCGCGGCGGGGTGCAGGCACCGGAATCCTATCGGGTGGAAGCGTTCCTGGACGGGGCGTGGCAGGAGGTAGCAGGCCAGAAGAAAGTGCCGGAGCAGCCCACGGGCGGGGGAGGGAATACGGTGACCTTTCCGAAGGTGAGCGCCTCCAAGGTGCGGGTGGTGTTCACGCACAAGGGTCAGGCCCGCAGCGGGGTGACGGAGATGGAAGTGACGAACGATTAGCGACTTAGAGGGGGCCGCCCTGAGCTGGGGGTTGGCTCCCTCTTGGGGCGGCAGGGGGCTCGCGAGGAGGACGTTGCTAGGTTTTAGCTAGGGAAAGGGGGAGTGTTTAAAGCTCCGCTGGGGTGCTCATGAGAGCGGCGACGCGAGCGAGGAGGCGTCCGGCGCCGCCGCCGTCGAGGACGCGGTGGTCGAAACTCAAGGTGAGATCGGCTTGGGTGCGGGGCAGGAAAGTGTTGGTGGCCTCATCCCAGACGGGAGTTTTTTCGCCGGCACCGAGGCCGAGGACGAGATTTTGTTCGGGGAGGGGGATGGGGGTGGCCCATTGAATGCCGAAGGTGCCGTAGTTGGTGATGGTGGCGATGCCGGGGCCGCGGGCGTCTGGGGGCAGCTTGCGGGCGCGGGCGCGCTCGACGAGGTCGTTGTAGACGTCGACGAGGAGGGCGAGGTGTTTGGTTTCGACGTTGCGGATGACGGGGACGAGGACGCCGTCGTCGACTTCGACGGCGAAGCCGAGATCGATGGCCTTGGGGTGCACGATGCGTTTGCCGATGAGACGACCGGCCATGGCGGTATTTTCGGCGAGGGCGATGGCGAGGGCGCGAAGGGCGTAGAGGGCGGGACCGGCTTTGAGGTGAGGGGGTTGTTGTTTGCGGTGGGCGAGGAGGGGGTCAAGGTGGACGCGGATGCCGACGGTGGCGAGGGGGCGGGTCCAGCTGCGGCGCATGGAATCGGCCACGGCGATGCGCATGGGGCTGGCGGGGGTGGTGCGGTGCTGTTCGAGTTCCCGCATGAAGGCTTCGAAATCCTCGACGGTGACGCGGCCGCCGGCGCCGCTGCCCGCGACGGCGGAAAGGTCGGCGGCATTCAGCCCCATTTCTTGCATGCGGGCGCGCAGGCGAGGGGAAATGTAGTGGGCGCCGGTGGCGTTGACTGGCACGGGGAGGCCCGTGGAGAGGGTGGGCTGCACGCCGACGGTGCCGGACAGGGGGGAGGTTCCAGGCTCGACGCGGAAGTGGAGGCCGGCGGTGTCGTCCTCGGGTTCGGGGAGGGCCTCGGGGGGCGCGGCGGGGTCGGGGGCGCTCATTCCGGCGCGGAGGGCTTCGGCTTCGGTCACCAGTAGGAAGCCGAGCACGGTTCCGACGGGGTAGCTGGTGCCGATGGCGCAGTCGAGGGCGACCACTTGGCCGCTGCAGGGGATGGTGACGCCCATGGTGGCCTTTTGGGTTTCCACCTCCATGATGTCTTGGTCAGCGGTGACCCAATCGCCCTCGGCCACGTCCAGTCGCAAGAGCGTGGCTTCGGCGATGGATTCGCCGAGTTGGGGCATGAGGATAGGGATGCGCATGAAAAAACCTGGGGGGATGCTCTGGGGGGGCGACCTGGGGAAATTGGCAGGCTGCACCGGTCCTGCAAGGCGTTCGTGGCGGAATCTACCAGGGCGCGGCCGCGTTTTCGGAGAGGATGGAACTTGAGGGGAATCCCGTTGCGCTTGATGGTCTTGCCGCCACCTTTTTGGCCTGCGGCACGAAACCCTGAACCCGCGCTTTTCTGAACATGGCCTTCACCGCTTCCGAAATCGCCGAGCATACGCTCACCCTGGAGGAGCACTTCTGGGCGCACCGCCGACCTCCGCTCCATCTGCGCGACCGGATTTGCGAGGGGCAGAGGTTTGCCGACCAGGCGATTGAGCTGTTCATGGTGCGGCCTGTTTTGGAACGGCCCAGTGAGCCCATCGAGGATTCCATCGCCAAAGTGACCTACCTCCGCAGCAAGGGAGTCTGGCAGCTTTTTTGGAAACGGGCC
>CALQKQ020000058.1 GCA_943331195.2 Akkermansia muciniphila
ACGCCACGCCATCCTCCACATCCTCCGCACCACCCTGCCCAACCTCCCCCCCAACTGGAAAGCCTAATCCCTAGCCCCAGCTCCGGTTCCCCAGCCCCAGCTCCGTTTCCGCAGCCGCTTTCTCCTGCCCCTCCACCATCGGCCCTCAGGCGAAACATAAAAAAAAGGGCCTGCCGGGTGTTTCCTTTCCTCACGAGAAACCCCTAACTCGTCAGAACGATGCGTGGTCACCCGGCAGGCTACCACAGGCCTAGTCCTCCGCTCCTGCAAGGACAAGCCATTTTTCCCTGGCCTCCCCCTTTTTCATCGCCGCCCAACCCGGAAATTTTAGCTTCCCATCACCGCTTTCTCCGACAAACTGAGTCGATAGGGCCACCGCCCTCTCTGACCCTCCCCACTACCCCTCCCCACCGTGAGACAACGCCTCCACGCCCTCCAACAACGCCTCACCGAAACCGTCCTCGGCGCGGAATCTCCCTCCTTCCTCCTCATCACCGCCCTCCTCGCCAACGGCCACGTCCTCATCCAAGGTGCCCCCGGCATCGGCAAAACCACCCTCGCCGCCACCCTCGCCCGCAGCATCGACGCCGCCTTCAGCCGCATCCAGTTCACCCCAGACCTCCTCCCCGCTGACATCACCGGCTATTCCATCTTCCAACAAGGCACCGGCGAATTCACCTTCATCCCCGGCCCCATCTTCAGCAACATCGTCCTCGCCGACGAAATCAACCGCACCAGCCCCCGCATCCAAAGCGCCCTCTTCGAGTGCATGAGCGAACAACAAGTCACCGTCGATGGCGTCACTCGACCTCTCAGCGCCCCTTTCATGGTCATCGCCACCCAACATAACCTCTTCTCCACCGGCACCTTCCCCCTCCCCGAACCCCAACTCGACCGCTTCCTCCTCAGCATCAACATGACCCTCCCGGACCTCGACACCCAGGCCCGCCTCCTCCAACTCCACGCCCAACGCGGCCCCCAACGCCAGGAAATCTCCCCCCTCCTCCACGCCGACGACATCCGCGCCGCCCAACAAGAAGCCGCCGCCGTCCCCGTCAACGACCGACTCTGCCGCTACATCACCCTCGTCTGCGAAAGCCTCCGCCGCTCCGACGGCGGACGCACTAACCTCTCCGCCCGCGCCGCCATCGCCGTCATGCGCGCCGCCCAAGCCGCCGCCTGGCTCGACGAAGCCAAAGCCGTCTACCCAGACCACGTCAAAAAAATCGCCGCCGCCGTCCTCGCCCACCGCCTCGCCCCCCGCGATCAACGCCACGGCCACGCCAGCGATCCCCTCGCCACCGTGGAAAGCGTTCTCGCTAACGTCCCCGTCCCCTAACCGCCCGCGCCGCACCCGCCCCGCGCCATCCCCGCCCGGCCCCCCCGCGCCCCGCCTTGCACAGCCGCGCCTCCTGTGAAAGATGCGCCTCCCCATCCCCCTTCCCCTCCCCTCTTTTCCCCTCCCCGCTTCCATGCCCTCCTCCCCAGCCACCCCCGCCATCCGCCCAATCAAAAAATTAATGGTGGCCAACCGCTCCGAAATCGCCATCCGCGTCATGCGCGCCGCCACCGAACTCGGCATCCGCACCGTCGCCATCTACGCCAACGAAGACCGCTTCTGCCCCCACCGCTTCAAAGCCGACGAAGCCTATCTCCTCGACCCCTCCAAAGGCCCCCTCGGTGCCTACCTCGACATCCCCGGCATCGTCGCCCTCGCCAAAGAAAAAGGCGTCGACGCCATCCACCCAGGCTACGGCTTCCTCTCCGAAAACCCCGACTTCGCCGCCGCCTGCGCCCAAGCTAACATCCTCTTCATCGGCCCCGACGCCTCCGTCCTCGACCGCATGGGCGATAAAACCGCCGCCCGCTCCATCGCCGAAAAACTCCAAGTCCCCACCCTCCAAGGCACCCCCGAGCCCGTCGACCACAAAAAGGACGCCATGGCCGCCGCCAAAAAAATCGGCTTCCCCCTCATCATCAAAGCAGCCTTCGGCGGCGGCGGCCGCGGCATGCGCGTCGTCCGCGACCCCAAAGACCTCGACGCCCTCCTCGACGAAGCCCAAACCGAAGCCAAACGCGCCTTCGGCAACGGCGCCGTCTTCCTCGAAAAATTCATCGGCAAAGCCAAACACATCGAAGTCCAAATCCTCGCCGACAAACACGGCCACATCCTCCACCTCCACGAACGCGACTGCTCCGTCCAACGCCGCCACCAAAAAGTCATCGAACAAGCCCCCAGCTTCGGCATCGACCAAACCATCATCGACGCCCTCTGCGCCTCCGCCGTCCGCCTCGCCCGCGCCGTCGACTACACCCACGCCGGCACCGTCGAATTCCTCGTCGATGTCGAAAACGGCCAGTGGTTCTTCATCGAAATGAACCCCCGCATCCAGGTCGAACACACCGTCACTGAAGAAGTCACCGGCATCGACATCGTCCGCAGCCAAATCCTCATCGCCCAAGGCTACCAACTCCACGAAGAACCCCTCGGCCTCCCCCAGCAAAACCTCATCGAAAAAAGCGGCTTCGCCATCCAGTGCCGCATCACCACCGAAGACCCCGCCAATAACTTCACCCCAGATTTCGGGAAAATCCTCACCTACCGCAGCGCCGGAGGCTTCGGCGTCCGCCTCGACGGCGCCCTCGGCACCAACAACGCCGTCATCACCCCCTACTACGACTCCATGCTCGTCAAGGTCACCACCTTCGGCCGCACCTACGAGCAAAGCCTCAACCGCATGGACCGCGCCCTGCGCGAATTCCGCATCCGCGGCGTCAAAACCAATATCCCCTTCCTCGAAAACGTCATCGCCAACCCCGTCTTCCGCGCCGGTGCTGCCACCACTCGCTTCATCGATACCAACCCCCAACTCTTCCACTTCGAAAACCGCAAAGACCGCGCCACCAAACTCCTCAGCTACCTCGCCGACGTCACCGTCAACGGCAACCCTAACGCCAAAGGCTGGAAACCCGCCAAACCCCTCCTCGCCCCCGCCCTCCCCAAAGCCCACGACTTCGCCGTCGCCGTCGCCCCTCCACCAGGCACCAAACAACTCCTCACCGAACTCGGCCCCGAACAATTCGCCGCCTGGATCGGCAAACAAAAAAAACTCCTCCTCACCGATACCACCTTCCGCGACGCCCACCAATCCCTCCTCGCCACCCGCGTGCGCAGCTACGACATGCTCGCCGTCGCCGAAGCCGTCGCCCACCGCACCCCCCAACTCTTCAGCATGGAAATGTGGGGCGGTGCCACCTTCGACACCGCGATGCGCTTCCTCCGCGAGTGCCCCTGGGAACGCCTCCGCCAACTCCGCGAAAAAATCCCCAACATCTGCTTCCAAATGCTCTTCCGCGGCTCCAACGCCGTCGGCTACACCAACTACCCAGACAACGTGGTGCGCGGCTTCATCAAACACGCCGCCACCAGCGGAATGGACATCTTCCGCATCTTCGATAGCCTCAATTACCTTCCCAATCTCACGGAAGCCATGGCCGCCGTCCGCGAAGAAACCGCCTCCATCTGCGAAGGTACCATTTGTTATACAGGCGATATCCTCGACCCCAAACGCGATAAATACTCCCTCTCCTACTACGTCAACCTAGCCAAGGAGTTGGAAAAAATGGGCGCCCACACCCTCTGTATCAAAGACATGGCCGGCCTCTGCCGCCCCTTCGCCGCCAAAAAGTTAGTCAAAGCCCTCAAGGACGAAATCGGCCTCCCCATCCACTTCCACACCCACGACACCAGCGGCATCAACGCCAGCAGCATCCTCAGCGCCGCCGAAGCCGGCGTCGATATCTGCGACGCCGCCATCGCCTCCATGTCCGGCTGCACCAGCCAGCCCAATCTCAATAGCATCGTCGCCGCCCTCGAACACACCCCCCGCGCCACCGGCCTCGACCCCGCCGCCCTCCAAGAATTCAGCGACTATTGGGCTCACGTCCGCACCTTCTACAAACCCTTCGATACCGCCGAACCCTACGGCACCGCCGAAGTCTACCTCCACGAAATGCCCGGCGGCCAATACACCAACCTCAAAGAACAAGCCGAATCCATGGGCATCGGCCACCGCTGGCCCGAAATCGCCCGCATGTATGCCGAGGTCAATCTCCTCTTCGGCGACATCGTCAAGGTCACCCCCTCCAGCAAAGTCGTCGGCGACATGTGCATGTTCCTCATCTCCCGCGGCGTCAAACCAGGCGACGCCCGCTCCTATCTCGACACCTTGCCGCCCGGCACCAGCTTCCCCGAAAGCGTCATCGATATGCTCCAAGGCGGCCTCGGCCAACCCCTCGGCGGCTGGCCCGCCGATGTCCAAAAAATCATCCTCGGCAAGAAAAAACCCTTCACCAACCGCCCCGGCGAACGCGCCGAACAAGTCGACCTCGACAAAACCCGCCTGGACGTCGCCAAACTCACCGGAAGCAAAGAGCCCAGCGAAGACGACCTCTACAGCCACCTGATGTATCCCCAAGTCTTCGCCGAGTTCCACGCCTTCCGCAAAGCCCACAGCGACATCAGTGTCCTCCCCACCCCAGCCTACTTCTACGGCCTGCGCGACAAGGAGGAAATCACCATCAGCCTCGAAGCCGGCAAAACCCTCTTCGCCCGCCTCCTCAACCTCAACGAACCCGACCCCACCGGCCAACGCACCGCCATCTTCGAACTCAACGGCTACCCACGCCACGTCAGCGTCGCCGACAAATCCGCCGCCCGCCAAGTCGAATCCCGCCCCCAAGCCGACCCCGCCAACCCCCTCCACATCGGCGCCCCCATGCCCGGCATGATCGCCAGCCTCGCCGTCGGCCTCGGCCACAAGGTCAAAGAGGGCGACCCCCTCCTCACCCTCGAAGCCATGAAAATGTTCACCACCGTCACCGCCCCCTGCGCCGGCACCATCGCCCAACTCAACGTCGCCGTCGGCAACACCGTCGATGCCAAGGACCTCATGGTCACCCTCGTCAACTAAACCTACATTCAGCCCCAACCCCAGCGGGGGCGTCACCCCCGCTCCATCCCCGCCCTGCCCCACAAAAAACCGCCGCCCTCCTCATCGGACGGCGGCGGTTTTCCGTAAAACCTCAGTCAAATAGACCAGGCCTATTTGCCGTAGACCTCCACTTCAATGTATTGATTGGTGTCGTCCAAATCCCGGCCATTGCTGTAGAAGCGCACATAGCGACCCTTCACCCCCTTCACCGGCATCGGCCGCCCATTGTTGGTCTCAATGTAAGACTGATCGGTGCCAACCCCAAATCCAGCGGAGTTATCAAAGTCGTTATTGAAGACCGTCGTCGATGTCTTGAATTCCGCGTCATCCGAAACCTGCGCCACTACATCCTTGAAAATGACGTTCTGCTTGTGGAAATGCCACACCCACAACAACCAGATTTCCTTGCTCTCCCCCAGATCCACTTGGATCCACGCCTTGCCCGGCATCAAATCCACAAAATACCCGTCGTCCCCTTGCTTGTCGCCATCCGTCGCCAAGGTCAAATCCCCAATCGGCGCCGAATCGTTCGACGTCACCACCTTGCCCTTGGAAAGCAACGCCACCCCCTCCGGCACACTCACCTCTAACACCGGAACCCCAGACTTGTCCAAATTCGGCGGCGCATTCTCCTGCGGCAAAGGCGTCCCCACAAAAAGCGGCTTCGGCATCATCGGCTTAATACTGATCGCCGGACCCGCCGGAGCCGCCGGCGCTGCCGCAGGCGCGGGCACCACCGGAGCCGGCGCCGGCGCCACCGGAGCCGGCTCAGGCGCTGGCGTCGGTGTCGGGACAGGTGCTACAGTTGGCGGCGCAGGCGTCGGTTCTGGCGTCGGCGCAGGTGCTGGTGCTGGCGTCGGCGCAGGTGCTGGCGTCGGAGCCGGCGCAGGTGCCGGAGCCACCACCGCAGGTGCCGGAGCCGGGGTGCTCACCACAGTCGGCGCTGGCGCTGCCGTTGGCTTGGCACCTAACAAAGCATCCGCATAAACCGTCGGCGCCGAACTCGCCACCGTCTTGGAAAGACCAGGGGCGGAAGTGTCCATTTTATCGCATCCCGCAAGCAGGAGCGAAGCAAGGCCCGCCGTGGTGACGGCAGTAGTGGCGCGGCAAAGAGAGCGTTTTTTCATGGGAGGAAGAATGGGATAGCGTCAGGAAACGACAAAGTCAGAAGGCTGGAAGTCAATGCGCCGACCCGTGGCCACCGCTTCGTTGATCTTGAGCACCGAGACGGCACACTTGTAGGCCTCGCTCACCGGACAGTTCAGATCGCTCTGCTTGCCCCCAGCGCGCACCGTGTTGTAAAAATTCTCCAAGTGGAATTGATGCGGCGGTTTCTCATCCAACTCCTTCGGCATCGCCGGCAACTCATAGGGGTCCGCCGGAATCGAAACCCGCACGTCCTGGGTCCCCTCCTTGGCCAGCCACTTGTCCGGAATATTCCACGCCTTGGGCCGCTCCCAGAATTTGTTGTAAACCGTCGCCGGGGGCTTCCGCAGAAAGCCCTGCCGCGCCAATTGCTCCCACATCCCCACCTTTTCTCCGGTCGTGTCCTTCTCCCGGTAAACCTGGTTGTACACCGGCTGCTCGGAAATAACGATCGTCCCCTCTACTCCCATGACCTTTTCATAGTAGTTCTGCGAACCGTTCGTCGTCAAAACCTGATACATTGCTCGCACCAAATGAGTCTTGGGCTTGTCGCCCTCCATCACCGGCACCCCGCCCTCATACACCGGCACGTCATACTCATAAACGACCGCCGCATTGTCCAGCTGCTCATAGCTGAACGTGCCCCCGCCGCTCAGCGGCAAATTCTTAAAGTAATCAATCCCCCCGCTCGCAATCATCGAGCGCGGCGTCGTGCCCAGCAACCAGTTGAAAATGTCAATCTGGTGCGCCCCCAAATCCGAAATCACCCCGCCACCATATTTCTTATACGACCGCCAGTTGGAAAATTGGAACATGTCGACATACCCATTCTTCGTCAACACCTCCTGCGGGATCCCCCCCTTGGGCTCAAAAGGCATCTTCACCGAGCGGTTCCACTGCCCATACAAATGGGTGATCTGCCCCAGCAAATTCTTCTCCCGCAACAAACGGTTGCGCATGAATTGATAGCGCGGATTGCTCCGCCGCTGGTGCCCAATCTGCAGCAAATGACCCGTCTCCCGCTGCGCCCGCACCATGTCTGCCGCCGCCTCCAGCGAATTCGACATCATCTTCTCACAATACACCTGCTTCCCCGCCTCCAAGGCCTTCCGACTAAAAGGGGCATGCAGCCAGTCCGGCGCCGCGATCAACACGCAGTCAATTTCCGGATGCGCCTTAAACATCTCATCCATGGTGGTGTAAGGCTTCACCTCCCCGCCAATCGCCCGCGCCATCGTGATCGCTTTCTTCTCCCACAAATCGCACACCGCGACAAATTTAATACCCGGAATCCGCAGCGAGGCCCCTTTCAAAATGCCCCCCTGACTGCCGCATCCCACCAGCGCCACCTTCAGCGTGTCCGAACCCTCCGGTGCCCCCGCCGCCGCATGGGCCGCCATCTTCGTATAGCTCAAGGCCGCTCCCGTAGCAGCGGTGTTGCGCAAAAATGTCCGGCGGGTGAGGTCGGGCTTGCCCGAAGGCGTGACGATCGATTTCATGGCGTCAAAAGTGACTGCTGCCGCAGCGCAAGCCGTCCTCAAAGGAACCAGCGCGCCCGGCCACAGCCTAAGGGGGGGGTTAGAAGCGAGTGAGCGCGAAACGATTGTATTTCACTAAGGCAAGCGCCACAGCCACCATCAGGGTGTACTGCGACAGCATGAAAACCGTCGGATTGTCCGGCAAGATCATCTGGCCCGCCGCCAAGGAAAGCCACACCCCGCCGCCCAAGAAAAGTCCCACCCGATTCAGGAAACCCAGCAAAATCATGCTGCCCGCCGTCAGCATCAAATACGGCAGCACCTGCCCATAATAGTAAAACATCCAGCCCAACAAATTCGAAATCCGCTCCCCTCCCCGGATCACCACCGTCTTCCCATCCCGCTCCGTGCTCCCATCGAGAAACGTGCCAAACTGAAAGGCTTCCGGGTTATTCAAGCCTCCCGATTCATACACCACCTTCACAATCGGCCACCAGCGGCCGTACTTGATCACCTGCTGCGTCTTGGGATCCACATCGTCGTGCCAATTCGAAAACGAATACGAATAGGGGCTGTCCGCACTCTTAAACTTCTCCACCCCCGCCAACAACAGCATCAAGCCCAACAACACCCGCAGCAGCAAGTAAGCTAAGGTTTTCTCAGAACAGCAGGGGCGGCATTCGCCGGCACTCGTTGCGGGAGGAGTAGGGGGGATAGTTGCGTCCGTAGCCATGATGAGATTGAGGTGAATCCGGGGAACGACGACTCTGTCCGGCGTTTTTCAGAAATCCAGGGAAAATCTCGCTCCCCCTTCCCCGGCCACCCAAAAACCACCGGTCCAAGAAAAACCAAAGATTCGCCCCCACCGCCGCATTCTTAACTTGCACGAGCCCCGGACCCCGCTCATGGTCGCGTCCCGTCCGAAACATGGCGGGTTACGGACAGGTGGCAGAGTGGTCGAACGCGCACGCCTGGAAAGCGTGTTTACAGCAATGTAACGAGGGTTCGAATCCCTCCCTGTCCGCCATCACTTGCTCACCTACAGGCAAGTGCCTTACCCCAGGGAACTGTCGCCGTCCCCTTCCCCCCGCTCTCCAAAGCGCTCGCGCCGAAGCCGCCCTCCTCCCCTGCGGCGAAAAAAGACGGGGGCCACCCCACCGCCCACCGGCCCTCTGCACGTCCAGCCTCAGGGCTTATCCCCGGGCCTACCTAAAAGCGCCTGCTCACCCGTGGGGACAAACCCAAATTCCACCCGGTCACCTCCCTTGCCCGGCAAATCCAAGCCAAAGCTGACCGTCGAAATGCGATTCGGCGGAATCCCCTCCGCCACCAAGGCTTGCTGCACCGCCCCTGCCCGCTGCTGGCCCAGTTGGCGGGCGTACTCCGCGCTGCCCACCTTGGCCCCTCCGGCCAGAATGACCCGCTCGCCCCCCACTTTTAGATAAGTAGCCACCGCGCGCAACTTCGACCGCTCGCTTTTGGGATATTCCCCAACGCCCTCCCCAAAGACAATCCCCTCAAACTTCCCCCGCTTCACCTGCGCCGCCAGATAGGACGGCAAATTGGCCCGCCGCGGAGCCTCCCTTAAGCCCTCGCCCGCCGCCTTCTTGTCCGCACTGGCACAGGCCACCACGCCCCCGCTGAGCACCACACACAACAAAAAGGGAAGTCGGCAACAAAAACGAGACATAGCACAAAGTAACCTAAAGCTAACGCGACCACGACGGCTCGCGAATTTCGGCAAACCCGCTCACAATAGTTTGATAACTCCCCGTGAAACTATCCACCACCACCAGGGAATCGCCCCGCACCGCCGCCAGATGGCGGCCATCCGGCGCCCACGTCGGCTCCTCCGCCCGCGCCAATAGCACCCGGCTTTGCCCCGAAGGCAAATCGTGAACCACCACCGCAGGCCCCCCCCCCGCCGCCTGGCGCCCCGTGAAGGCAATGTGCACCCCATCGGCCGACCACTCCGGGGACGTGTTGTAGCGATAACCCGTCGCCAAGCGCTCCGGAGCCCCGCCGCGCCGCGCTACCACATACAACTGCGGAGCCCCTCCCGCATCCGAGCAAAACACCAGGCGGTCCCCCTCCGGCGCCCAGGCCGGGGAAAATTCCACGCTCCGCGCCTCCGTAAGCCGCCGCACCCGCGACCCACTCAAACTCGCCACATAGATTTCGGCATTCCCCTGATAACTCATCGCCAGGGCCAATCGCGTCCCATCCAATGAAAAAGCCGCCCCACTATTCGTCCCCGGAGCGCTCAGCACCACCCGCTCCCCGCCATCCCGCAAATCCTTCAACACCACATCCCCATAACCACTCTGCCAGCTCGTATACGCCAACAAAATGCCCCCAGGCCCCAGGCTCGGCGCCCCCTTCAAGGCCCCATCGCTCGTGACCTGCTGGATCCGCTGCCCGTCGCTGTCCGCCACATAAATCTGCCACTTCCCCCCCCGCCGACCCACAAAAGCCAGCTTGCTCGCCGCCAAGCCGCGCCCCTGCGTGATCGCCGTGACCACGTCATCCGCGAAAGCGTGGACATTGTCCCGCAAGTCTGGCTCCGCATAGTGATTGTTAAAAACCACCGCCCCCTGCCCATCCAGCAGGGCCCCATCAATCCGCCCCGCCGAGGAACTCCCCCGCACCCGCCAGCCCGATCCAGCTTCGCCCTCTCTCGCCCGCAGCGCCCCGCTCCGATCCAAATCGTCCCGCAGCAACTGCGCCGCACTGTCCCCCGTGCCCCCAATAAAAGCTTCCACCCCCACCGACACCACTCCCTGGCCCTCCCCCCACGCCAGGCCCGCCCCCGACAGCAGCGCCGCCGTCCCGGCCCATTGGAAGAACAATCCCATACCAACTTACTTCGCACCGCCCCCGACAGCGTCAAGCGCTCCTCGGCCCCGACCACCCCACCAAAGCCCCTGATTGCGCCCCCTCCAGGTCTGCGCCAAGCTCATCTTTTCCCGCGCCGTGCCCCGGGAATCGCCCCTCTCTCATGTCCCTCGCCGTCATTCATGCGCTCGTGCGGCGCTACCTCTACCTCTACAGCCGCAACCCCGTCCGGCTCGTCGAACTCCTCTTCTGGCCCATCATGGAATTGATGGTCTGGGGCAATCTTTCCGTCTGGCTTGAAAATGCCAAAGGCGGAACCTCCGTCCCCACCTTCCTCCCCTGGCTCATCGGCGGGGTGATCCTTTGGGACGTCCTCTTCCGCGCCCAGCAAGCCGTCGCCATCTCCTTCCTCGAAGACGTCTGGACCAAAAACCTCATCAATCTCTTCGTCGCCCCCATCCGCCCCATCGAATACGTCGCCGCAGCCTTCATCGTCGGCATCCTCCGCATCTTCGTCACCGTCGGCGTCCTCGCTCTCCTCGCCGCCACCGCCTTCCACTTCAACGTCCTGCAACTTCACTGGCATCTCGTTCCCTTCTTCGGCCTCCTCATGCTCTTCGGCTGGACCCTCGGCCTCCTCTCTTCGGCCCTCATCATGCGCTGGGGGCAAGCCGCCGAATCCCTCGCCTGGGCCGTCCCCTTCTTCATCCAACCAGTCGCCGCCGTCTACTACCCCGTCGGCGGCCTGCCCGGCTGGGCCCAAGCCCTCGGCTGGCTGCTCCCCTGCACCCCCGTCTTCGAAGGCATGCGCGCCGTCCTCCGCCACGGCTCCCTCGACCCCCGCCTCTTGGCCCTCTCCCTCGGCTCCAACCTTATCTGGATGGCCCTCGCCGCCACCATCTACCTCTGGGTCCTCCGCCGCGGCCGCGAAACCGGAACCCTCACGCGCGTCACCTCCAATTAACCGCAACCAAGCGCCCCACCCCAAGACCACCGCCTCGCGCAGCTCTCCTCTCCCCCCGCTGCTCCCGCTCCCCAGCTGCGCCCCTCAGCGCCAATGACCTCGTCAATGGCGGCGCCTCTGCCCCAGAGGAGCCGCGCACCCCAAGCCCAGGGCTCGCCCTGAATCAAAAATGTCCTGCTTGGTCAGATTTCCTGATTTGGGCCAAGGCTATTTCACATCCCTCAAGGCATAGAGCCCGCGCAGCGCCGCCTCGCCGAGGCTCCTCGAGCCCCGCTTTCGCTCCGTCCGACTCCGCCCCTTCACCACCTCGCGGTGCGCCTCAAACCACCCGTCGATCAGCGCCCGACTCCCCAACATCACCCCTCGCGTGAAATGCCGCACTCGCCGCCGCAGCACCTCCGCCGCCAGTCGCCGCTCGTTCGCCGTCGTCAGCTTCGCCCGCACCTTTTCCGAAAGCCCCCGCCGCACCACCGTGCCATCCTCCCGCTTCCGCTCCGCCCCCTGGCCTCCCAAAATCGCCCGATAAATCACCAGCGA
>CALQKQ020000059.1 GCA_943331195.2 Akkermansia muciniphila
ATAGCTGAGATCGCCGGGGAGGCGCTGCATGGGGGGCGCGGGGTGAGGAGGCGCTAGGGTGATACCGCGCTAGGGGGCGAGGGGTTTGAGGCGGAGGAGGTGGAAGGTGAATTCTGGTTCGATGCCGTGGCGGGTGCTGATGGTTTCGAAGAGGGCGGGGTTGTCGAGGAGGGGGAAGCCTTCGGGTTGGTTGCGGCGGTTGAGGGCTTCGTAGCCGAGGGCGAGGAGGAGGGGGCGGTGGTCGCGGCGGGCTTCGTCGATGAGGGCTTGGAGGGAGGCGGCGGAGTTGCTGCGGATGTCGCGGAGGGAAGGGAGGTAGGCTTGGAGGACGTGGGAGCCGAGGCCGTAGCCGACGGGGAGGACGTTGGGGCCGCCGGCGGCGCGGAGGTCGGCGGCGGTTTCGCGGAAGGGGGCGTAGCTGCGGGTGAGGAGGAGGAGGGTTTGGGGGAAGGTGAGGAAGGCGAAGAGGGTGAGGGCGGCGGCGGGGAGGAGGGGAGAGCGGGCGCGGCTGAGGCCGATGGCGACGAGGAGGAGGAGAGGGAGGCTGGCAGCGAGGAGGAAGCGGTGGTAGAAGTAGAAGCCGCAAAGGTTGACGGTGAGGAGGAAGGCGGCGCTGAGGGCGATGCTGGTGAGGAAGACGATGGCGGAGCGGGTTTGGTGGCGGAGCAGGAAGCGGGCACCGGCGAGGGCGGCGGCGGCTCCGCTGAGGCTGAGGGCGAGGAGGGCGGGGACGGAGAGCTGGGGCAGGGCGGCCGGGCCGGGGTCGGTAAGGGGATCCATGCCGGCGAGGACTTGGGAGAGGGTGCGGAGGAGGTAGGCCGGGGTGAGGAGGTTGCCGTCGTCGTTGCGTTGGCCCCAGGTGGCGGCTTGGAGGAGGTTGGGGAGGAAGGCGACGAGGAGGAGGGCGGCGGCGATGAGGTTGATGAGGCCCCACTGGGCGAGGCGGCGGGAGCGATCTGGTCCGGGTTGGCGGTAGATGAGCCAGGTGGCGGCGGCGGCGAGGGCGAGGGCGAGGCTGAAGTGGCTGAGGACGTGGGCCCACATGAGGAGGAATTGGCAGAGGCCGGCGAGCCACCACCAGCGGCGCGAGGGACCGCTGGGGGCGGTGGCTCTCTCGATGGCGTAGAGGGCGGCGGTCATGAAAAAGATGGCAAGGCTGTAGCTGCGGGCGTCGACGCCGTAGCGGATGAACCAAGGATGGAGGGCGAAGAGGAGCGCGGTGAGGATTCCGGCGCGAGGGCCGGCGAGGCGCTGGGCGAGGAGGGCGGCCAGGGCCACGGTGGCGAGGCTGGCAAGGAGGACGGGGAGGCGGAGGGCGATTTCGGAGAACTGACCTGGCGGGGCGTTTTGCAGGTGCGACCAGAGGTTGTGGCTGAGCTTGGAGGGGAGCGTTAGGATGGGGTGATTGGTGGGTTTATTATAATACCAGGCGGCGCGGGCCCAGGAGGAGGGGAGGAAGGTGGGGGCGTCGGGAAGGAGGGGATTGGGGCGCCATTCGCCGACGGTGGCGAATTTGATGTTCCAGAGTTCGTCCCACCAGAGGCTGCCGCTGGCGAGGGGAAGGCGGAGGGCGGCGGCGAGGAGGAGGATGGCGAGGAGGGCGGGGCGGAAGGACGGGGAGGTGGAGGAGGCGGGGCGCGATGAGGCGGGGCGCGATGGGGCGGGGGGATGCCACCAGCGGAGAGTGAGGAGGGCGAGGGCGAGGACGGCGAGGGCGAGGAGGGAGGCGAAGTGGGTCCCGAGGACGGCGGCGTCCTCCCATTTGAAGGGGAGGGGATGGGGGCCGTGGGCGAGGTTCCAGTGGGCGATGGCGCGCTGGAGGGGTTTGGGGCTGACGACTTGGGCGCGGAGCAGGGCAACGAGCGCGGCGAGGAGGGCGAGGAGAGCTCCGGTGGCGGGATAGGGCATCCAGCGGCGGGCGAGGGTCAGCAGGGGTGAGGGCATGTCAGGCGAAGCGGATCATATCCTTGAGAAATTGGCCCCAGAGGTAGATGCAGCCGCGCCAGGAGTAGCGGAAGGTGCCCTCGCCGGTGGCGGTGAGGAGGCCGCGGCTCAAGTTGTGCTGGATTTGGGAGTCCAAGTCGGCCTCGAGGAGACTGGCGAGCGCGCTGGGATCGGGGCTGGCGAGGTCGTCCTGGTCGATGTGCAGGAGGGCGAGGGTGGAGCGGTGTTCGGCGAGGAGTTCGGCGAAGGAGTCGGCCCCGGGGACGCGGTGGAGCAGCACTTGGGGGGGCGAGGGCATGCTCTGGGAGAAGGGGTAATTGGTGGTGGTGAGGACGCGGCCGTCGAGGGCGCGGCAGGTGATGGTGACGAAGGCCACGCTCATGCCGGACTGTTGGTTGAGGTGGATGACGGCTTCGGTGCGGGAAGGGGCGTGGTAGCAGACGCGGAGGAACTGCTGCATTTTTTCCCAGTCGAGGCCGGTGTCGTCGACTTGTTCGAAGCCTTCGGTTTCTAACTCTCCAGTGAGTTCGGCGAGTTGGGGGAAGTCGTGGCGATTGGGGGGGTGGCGGCTATGGAGGCGGCGGGTGAGGGGGAGGCGGAGGTGGCGGACGCGGAGGGCGATTTCGATCCAGGGGAGGAAGAACCAAGCGGCGAGGGCGGCGAGGCCTGCGGCGGGCGAGCCGGTGAGGAGCCAGCCGGCGAGGAAGGTGGCGCCGAGAAAACAGAGGGCACCGAGCCGGCGGAGCAGGGGTTGGGCGAAGGTGCGGAGGGCTAGGCCACAGGCGACCGTGCCGCCGATGATTAACAGTTCATTCATCTCGAAAAAGGGGGCGGTAGCCGCAGGCGTTGGCGCGGTCAATCGTCGGTTTGGCGGGCGGGGGCTGGCCCTTCCCTTGCGCTGGGAGAAATCCGCTCTACTTGGGGGGGTAAGATACCGCCGCGATGGATCACTTGTCGATCAATTTTTCCCCCCGTACGGGGAGCGATGCGGAATGGAATGATGCCTATGCGCGGTTGGCGGACTACTATCGGGCGCACCGCATCCACAGTCGGCTGCACCGGACGTGTTTGATTTTGGAGACGCTGCAGCGGGCGGCGCGGCGGCACGAGAAGCATGCGGAGCTGTCGCCGACGGTGGTGGTGATTCACGAGGCGCGGCGGATGCAGCGGGATTGGCTGCGGGGGATCATGGGGGATCTGCAGGTGGCGGAGGGGCGACTGGATGCGAATGGGCGTTTGGCGTTTTTGCTGTGCGATGGGCCGAAGGAGTATCCGGGATTTTTCCTGAATGCGGCGGAAGCTCCGGTGGAGATGTTGCGGGCGATGCGCGCGCCGATCCAGCAAAGTGGGCCGGACTTGGCGGTCTCGCGGATGGTGCCGCGGCCGATTGATCTGGGGGTGTTGCCGGATCTGGCGGAGGAGACGAGCGGTTTTTTGGGGCGGCATCCGTGGATGCGCTATGCGGTGCTGGTGGCGTTTGCGCTGCTGGTGGCGCGGGGGCTGTGGTCGGTGACGCAGTGAGGAGATCCTATTTTTTTTGTGATGTCTGCTATTCCGCTGCCCCCGCCCCCGACCCTTCCTGGCTACACTGCGGCGGCGATCCGGGGGCGGCGGAGCACTTTTTTTGCGGTGGTGGGGATCACCCTGATGGCGGGGCTTTGGCTGTTAGGGGTGTCGCTGAGGCGGGATGGCTATAATGCGATCGAGTGGGCGATGATGGCGGTTTTCGCGCCGCTTTTTTATCAATTAGCGGTGGGGTTTTGGACGGCGCTGATTGGGTTGGTGCTGTTGGTGCGGGGGCGGGGCGATCCCTTTGATTTGAGCCGCTCGCTCAGCGAGGAGGAACAGCGCGGAGAGTTGGGGGCATCTACGGCGATCATCATGCCGATCTACAACGAGGATGTGTCGCGGGTTTTCGAGGGCTTGCGGGTGATGTATTTATCGCTGGAGCGGACGGGGCAGCTGGCGCACTTTGATTTTTTCATCCTATCGGACTCCGACAATCCGAACAAGTGGGTGGAAGAGGAATTGGCGTGGTTGGAGTTGTGTCGGCAGTTGGATGGGTTTGGGCGGATTTTTTATCGGAAGCGGCGCAAGCCGATCAACCGGAAGTCGGGGAATGTCTCGGATTTTTGCCGTCGCTGGGGTCGGCGCTACCGGTACATGCACGCGTTGGATGCGGATTCGGTGATGGAGGGGGAGTTGTTGGTGCGGATGGTGCGGTTGATGGAGAAGCACCGGAATGTGGGGATTTTGCAGACGGCGCCGCGGGTGTTTGGGGCGGGGACGCTTTTTGGGAGGGTGATGCAGTTTGCCCATGCGGCGTATGGGGAGCCTTTTATGGCGGGGTTGAACTATTTGGCGCTGGGGGATGCGACGTTTTGGGGGCACAATGCGATCCTGCGGTTGGCGCCGTTTATGGAGAGTTGCGGGTTGCCGGAGTTGCCGGGGCGGGAGCCGTTTGGGGGGCACATTTTGAGTCACGATTTTGTGGAGAGCGCCTTGATGACGAAGGCGGGGTATCAGGTGTGGTTATTGCCGGTATCGGAGGGGAGTTATGAGGAGGGGCCGCCGACCTTGATAGATACGCTGAAGCGGGACCGGCGCTGGTGTCAGGGAAACATGCAGCATTTTTGGCTCTTGTTTGCGAAGGGCTGGGCCCCGTTGGCGCGCTTGAACTTTCTGCACGGCATTTTGAGTTATGTGGCGGCACCGCTGTGGTTTGTGTTTTTATTGTGTGCGACGGCTTTGGCGGCGGGGCGGGGGCACCAGGCGCACCACGTGGGGGCGGTGGGGGGTGGGAAGGCGGGGCTGTTGTTGTTGGTGATCACGTTGGGGCTGCTGTTTGTGCCCAAGGGGCTTATTTTGCTGCGGCAAGTGGCGCGGCGGGACTTGGAGAAGGATTTTCACAGCAAGGCGGCGCTGGTGTGGTCTGGGGTGCTGGACACGATCTTTTTTTCGATTTTGGCACCGGTGCTGATGTTGTTTCACAGCAAGTTTGTGCTTTTCACGGTGCTGGGGCGGGGGGTGAAATGGGCGAGTCAGCGGCGCTCTGGGGACGACGCGGTGGATTGGGAGGAAAGCATCCTAACTTTTGCTGGGGTGAGTGCGTTTGCTTTGGTGTGGGCGGCGTTTGCTTTTTGGGTGAGTCCGACTTTTTTTGGGTGGATCAGCCCGGTGCTGATAGGGATTGCGCTATCGATTCCTTTTAGCATTTTTACCGCTGGGGAGCGCAGTGGGCGGGGCCGGGGATTTTTTGCGACCAAGGAGGAGCTGGATCCGCCATGGGTGCTGCGGCAATTGCAGGAGAATCTGGAGCGGGCCCAGGTGCGGGAGGCTCCACTGCCGCAGTTGGCGAAGAATTATGGCTTATTGCAGTCGCTGCTGGATCCCTACGTCAACGCTCTCCACGTGAGCTTGCTGCGCTCGCGCCAGCGGCTGACGCCGGAGAGCCGGGAGTATCTCGAAGGGCTGCGGCGGCGACTAGTGCGGGAGGGGCCGGAGGCGCTGAACAAGCGGGAATTGAGCGCGGTGATGTACGATCCCGACCTCATGTTGCGGCTGCACTACGACTTGTGGTCGGGATCCGGGGAGGGCTTGGCGCCGTGGTGGGATGTGGCGATCCGGCAGTATAATATTTTAACTCGAGAGCCCGTTACCGCGCTCTACCGCTAGGAGGGAGGGGGCGAGAGAGGGTTTGCGGCCGTGGGGGTGGCCGCGCAAGCGCTGGTTGATTTCGATGAATTCGGCACCGCTGAGGACGATGAGGGAGGAGTAGTAGACCCAGATGAGGAGGAGCACGACGGAGCCGGCGGCACCGAAGGTGCTGAGGGTGCTGCTGCGGCCGAGATACCAGCCGAGGCCGAATTTCCCGGCTTCGAAGAGGAGGGCGGTGACGAGGGCTCCGATCCAAACGTCGCGCCAAGGGAAGGTGAGGTCGGGGAGGAGTTTAAAGATGAGGGCGAAGAGGAGGGTTTCGATGGCGAAGGCGATGGCGAAGGCGATGAGGGCCCAGGCTTCCACGGGGAGGGTGAGTTCGTTGGCGAGCCAGCCTCGCACCACGGCGAAGGTGCTAGAAATGAGCACGGAGGCGAGGAGAAGGGAGCCGCTGGCGAGGACCATGGCGAAGGAGAGGAGGCGGTCGCGGAGAAAGTGGACGATGCCGCGGCCTTCGCGGCGGCGGAGGCCCCAGATGAGGTTGAGGGAGTCTTTGAGTTCGACGAAGACGCCGGTGGCACCGTAGATGAGGGTGGCACCGCCGATGAGGGCGGCGGCGGAATTGTCGCCTTTGGAAAGGGTGACGCCGCGCACGAGTTGCTCGAGGGCGGAGGCGGCTTGTTCGCCCATGAAGCCGGAGAGTTGGAGGTGGAGGGCGCCCTCAATGGCCTGGGGGCCGAGCACGCGGGCGATGATGGTCATGGCCAGGAGCAGCAGGGGAGCCATGGAGAAGAGGGCGAAGTAGGCGATGGCGGCGCTCTGCCGGGGCAGGCGGTCGTCCGACCAGGCGTCACTGAAGGCTGTGACAAAGCGCCGGAGATTTCCCATGGGGCATCAAGCGAGGATTTGGCGGGAGGGAAAGCGGGAACCTGCGGGGGCGCGGCGGGTTGGAAACGGTCGGTAGACAGGGAGGGCAGTCTAGGCGAAACTGGAGAATGGGCGGCGCGGGCGGTTTGGCGCGGCGACCGCTTTCCTTTTTCAAAAAAAGCATGGAG
The DNA here is from genome assembly GCA_943331195.2 of Akkermansia muciniphila. GTDB lineage: Bacteria > Verrucomicrobiota > Verrucomicrobiia > Verrucomicrobiales > V1-33 > CAIZWU01. The sequence continues at coordinate 6,657 of CALQKQ020000059.1, forward strand.
ACCCGTCCGATCTTAGGCCTTGAGGTGGCGGTGGCAACGTATGAGTCGGCGGTGGCGCGGATTTGTGCGATGGCGCGAGATCGCGCGCGGGTGAGCGCGGTGGAGGCGGCGAATACGATGGTGGTCACCAAGGCGCGGCACGAGCGGGCGTTTGGGGAGGTGATGCGGCGTTTTGATTTGATTTTGCCGGATGGGATGCCGCTGGTGTGGGAGTTGAATCGGCAGTTGCCTCGGGAGCAGCGCTTGAGCGACCGGGTGTATGGGCCGAATTTGATGTTGGCGGTGTGGGAGGCCTCGCAGGGGCAGGCGGATTTGCGGCATTTTCTGTTGGGGGGAAGCCCGGAGGTTTTGGGGAAGTTGGAAGTGCAGTTGGCCACGAAATTTCCCGGAGCGCAGTTGGGGGGGAGCTACTCGCCGCCCTTTGGGACGTGGTCGGACGAGGAAAATGAGGGGATTTTTCGGAAGATTCGGGAGAGCGGGGCCAATTTGATTTGGGTGGGGCTGGGCTGTCCCAAGCAGGAGACGTGGATCGCGCAGCACGGGGAGCGGCTGCCGCCCGGGGTGTACTTTGGGATCGGGGCGGCTTTCGCCTTTCACGCGGGTGAGGTCAGGCAGGCACCGGCGTTTTTGCAGCGCTTGGGGCTGGAATGGGCTTTTCGCTTAGCCGTCGAACCGCGGCGCCTCTTCAAACGTTACTTTAAATACAACACCCTATTTCTGTGGTACCGCCTGTGGGATCGCTGAGGACTTCGGCTTTGCTGGGGCCGCTCGGGGCAGGGAATCCTGGCCGTAGGGATCGCGCTTCGGCGGCAAGCGGCGTTTTCTGCATTGCAAAGGGCCCCTCTTCCATTGACCTGACCTCCTGGCTTTTTTGATCTTACCCATGAATACTCCTTCCACCTACGCCGTGATTCTCGCTGGAGGCAGCGGCCGCCGCTTTTGGCCGCTTAGCCGCGACACCCGACCCAAGCAACTGCTGGAGCTTTTCGGGGGCAAAACCTTGCTCGAACACGCCATGAAGCGCCTAGAGGGGCTGGTGCCGCAGGAAAATATCCTCATTTTGACCAACCGAGAACAGGAGGCGGCGGTCCGCGCCCTTTTGGGGGAGGCCCTTCCGGCGGAGAACATCCTGTCCGAACCGGCCAAGCGCGACACGGCTCCAGCGATTGCCTTGGGCATCGGCTGGGTAGCGGCGCGCGATGCCAACGCGGTGATGCTGGTGCTTCCCGCAGACCAACTGATTCAAGAAGAGGCCGCCTTTCGCACGTGCATGGCCGCAGCCGTCACCGTGGCCCATCAGACGCAGGCCTTGGTCACGATCGGGATCAGCCCGACGTGGGCTTGTCCAAGTTACGGCTACATTGAGCGCGGGCCCCGCACCCAGGTGGCTGGGGCTGAGGACGCCGCGATTTACGAAGTGCAGCGGTTTAGGGAAAAGCCGAATCCGGACTTGGCGGAGGATTTCCTGCGGCAGGGGAATTTTTCGTGGAACGCCGGGATGTTCATTTGGAGCGTTTCTGCGGTGGTGGCGGAGTTGAGCCGCCACCGGCCAGAATTGGCGCATTTTGTCGCGGAGATTCGCCACAGCAAGGACCTCAAGGCGACCATTGAGGCCCAATTTGCCGCGCTTCCGCAGATCTCCATCGACTACGCCTTGATGGAAAAAGCGGGCCGGGTGCTCAATGTCGAGGCCAGTTTTGACTGGGATGACGTGGGCTCTTGGATCAGCGTGGGCAAGTATCTGCCCAAGGACGCTGCGGGCAACGCGGCCAACCAAGCCTTGGTGCAGATCGACTCCCACGACAACATCGTCTTCAGCACTGCTGGGCAAAATATTTCCCTGTTGGGGGTGACGGATTTGATCGTGGTGCAAACCGCCGATGCCTTGTTGGTGGCCAATCGGCACTCCGCCGACGCCATTAAAAAAATTGTGGAGCTCGTGCCCACTGCGCTGCACTGAGTCGGGGGGGCTAGCCCCTCGGCGGCGGACCCTGGCTAGGGCCGCTGCTGGGGGGCCTTTTTGTGTAACATCAACATCAGGGCGGTGTGGGCGAGGTGGTGCATGGCGCCGAGATGAGGCCTTGGGCCGGAGTGCGCCGCGCGGGAAGCTTGGGATTGGGGGATGAGACCAGGGTGGGCTTTGCGCTGACGAAGCGGTTTTGTGGCAGGGCTTGCCTTCCAGGTCGGCGTGGTGCGGTGCATTTTATCCATACCAAGTTCACGCGTGGTATTTATCAGGCTTGTTTTAGTCAAATGATGTCGCGCTCGGTGCCTGCTCAGCAGGGTTTGCTTTCCGGAGAGCGGTGCCGAAAAGCGAGCATCGTTAGAGAGTTATGAGAAATTTCGGCGGGTTGACTTGGGCTCTGGGGGTATAGTAATCATTAATTTTGAGTAGGCCTCTCCAAAAAATTATCTTGTCATGGTTGAGTTATTTTTGCTTAGTGAGGCGTGGATCACTTTTCCATTAAAGTGAGCTTCACGAAAGGCCTGTGGGTATTATATCCAAAGGTATTTGAATGATATAAGCTCCGCAGAGTCGGGCCTGCCGCTGCGGGCCCGCTGCGGCACCTGTATTCATTGTCCACATAACCGCGCATACCAACCATGAAAGACGCTAAAGCATTTAACTTCGCTCAGATGGCGGCGGCATTCTTGCCGGCCTTGGCCTTTGGTCAAACGGTGGGCATTCCCCCGGTCAAAAATTATGAGGCCAATTACGTTTCGGTGGCTCCGGTTCTGGACGGGGTGATCGCTCCGGGGGAATGGAATGGGGCGGCCGAAGGAGGGGGCGACTGGGGGATGTTGAAGGCGCCCTCGACGGCGGAGGACACGGAAAACTGCCGCTTTAAGATGGTGTGGGATCAGAACTATCTTTACGTGCTCTATGAAGCCGATATCAAGACCTGGGAAGCGGCGGATGGAACTCCGCTGCGGACCTGGGTTCCCGGGGGCGCCAACGGGCAGGGCGGGCAGACCAACCGCAACAATATCAATCTCTATATTGACCCCAACACGGATGGTGAGGCGAATTGGACCCCGGACCCGGTTGACCCGACGATCGCCCCGGGGGGAGTGCGGCGTCCCGATAACCAGATTGATGGCTATCAGATCATGTGGAATCAGCGGATCGGCCCGGTGGTCGATGGGGTGGAAACGCCCGGGGTTCACAGCATTGAGAACCAGGTCATGACCAATGGGGGGGTCTATGTGGAGTGCCACAACAACCAGAACGGGGGCAACCAAGCCCGCTGGTCCGGCCTGCGGAAAAGCCGCCTCTACCAAATCACGACCCCGGGTGAGGGCAATGGTCCGGCCAATACCGTACCGGGCAAGGTGGTGGCGGAATTTGCCTTGGCCTGGTCGGATGTGGATGCTCCTAACCGCGAGCGTTTTATTCCCGGGCCGACTGGTCCTACGGCCGATCTGCGTCCGGACTTTGGCACCTACCATCCCTGGGCTCCGGTGGCGGGCGAGAAGTGGATTTTTGATATTTCGCGGATCAACAACTTAGGCGGCAGCGTCAACCTTCCGATCTGGTCTTGGCACGCGCAGAGCGGGTTCAACCAATCGCCGCACGGCACCGTGGAATTCAAAGGGGGACCGCGCCGCTATGATGTGAAGTATACGCCGAGCCCTCCGGTGCTGGACGGCGCGGTGGAGCTGGGCGAGTGGGACGCCGCAGTGGAGTCTGGCGATTGGGGATTGCTGCGGCAGCCAGTCACGGCGGAGGATGCGGAGAACAGTCGCTTCCGCATGATGTGGGACAAAACCTATCTTTATGTGCTGGTGCAGAGCGACAAAACGACCTGGGGCTCAGCTGGCGATGGCGCAATGAACTTTGGGCAGGATAACATCAACTTTTATTTCGACCCGAATGGCGATGGCGAGTCCACGGGGCGCCCCGTGAATCAGGTCGATGCCTATCAAATCGCCTGGAATCAGCGCGAAGGCCTTGGTTTCATGGACGACGACGGCGCGGGCGGGCGGCAGATTTCCAATACGGGGTTCTTTTTAGAAAATCACATCGATAACGGCTGGGGCAACCAGGGGCGCTGGCAGGGGCTGCGGCAGAGCCGCCTCGCCCAAAAACATGGTTCTACTGGAGGGGTTATTGAGTTTGCCTTAGCCTGGGCAGATCTGGACTCGCCGGCACCGGCGCAATGGGCGGCCGACCCGGAAAAATTCCCCAGCGACAGGGGAACGGTTCATCCCCAGCACCCCATCGCGGGAGAAGAATGGATTTTCAATGTCTCCCGCATCAGTTCGGATGGGAGCAACTTCCTGCCGATTTGGAGCTGGCAGCAGGAGCAGAGTTTCACCAATAATCCTCACGGTAAGCTGCACTTCAGCGGGGGACCTCGCTTCTACCAGGCGCAGTTTACCACGGTGCCGCCGGCGATCGATGGGGTGGTTTCGGCCCTCGGCGATCGCGGGGCTAACGAGTGGGGATTTGCTTCTGCGGAGGGAGGCGATTGGGCGCTGCTGCGTCAGGCGGCGACTTCGGAAGATGCGGAAAACAGTCGTTTCAAAATGCTCTGGGACAATTCCTACATTTACATTTTGATGCAGACCGACAAGGCCACCTGGAGTGCGGGAAATTCCAACATCGTCCCCTTTGTTCCCGGCACGCAAATTCAGGGAATCAGTTTCAGCGCGGACAACCTCAATATCTACCTTGATCCTAACGTTGACGGCGAAAAAACCTTCCGCGGCGATGGTGAGGTCGATGGCTACCAGATGGCTTGGAATCAATATGAGGGCTTGGGGTCGTTCTTGGACGACGGCAAGGGCGGTCGGGTTTTCACGAACACAGGGCTCTTCTTGGAAGACCACTTGAACACTCCTTGGGGAAATAACGGGAGGTGGATGGGCTTGCGCCAGAGCGAGTTTGTGCAAAACCATGGGGCCGATGGCGGGGTGATTGAATTGAAGTTGGCTTGGGCCGACCTCGATGCTCCTGGGGAAGCGCAATTCCCTGAGGGCCTACCGGTGGAAACGGGCACGGCGCACCCCCAGGCGGCGCACAATGGCGAGCGTTTCATCTTCAATATCTCGCGCATCAGTTCTGATGGTGGCAACCTTTTGCCGGTTTGGAGCTGGCATGGTGCCCAAGGCTTCTCGGTAGCCCCTCACGGGATCGTGGAATTTGTCGGGAAGCCCTCGATTGAAGCTACCATCAGCCCGGCTGCCGATGGGTTGGATATCCAATTCACTTCGACTACGGGCAATAACTACGCCATCCAATGGTCCACGGCGGTGACCGACTGG
>CALQKQ020000060.1 GCA_943331195.2 Akkermansia muciniphila
CTCCCGGCTTGGGCAAGACCAGCTTGGCCCACATCATCGCGGCCTCGGTGGGGCGCGAAATTCACGTCTGCAATGGCCCGCAAATCGAAAAGGCCGGCGACTTGGCCGCGATTCTCACGAAATTGGAGCGGGGCGATGTCCTGTTTATCGACGAAATCCACCGCCTCCATCCCAAGTTAGAGGAATACCTCTATCCTGCGATGGAGGACTACAAGTTGGACATCATCATCGATCAGGGCCCGAGCGCCCGCAGCATCCAGTTGCCCCTGCCGCGCTTTACCTTGGTGGGGGCCACCACGCGCAGCGGCATGTTGACGGCACCCCTGCGCAGCCGCTTTGGCATGGTGTCGCGGCTGGATTACTATCAAGAAGCGGATCTGACCGACATCATCGAGCGCTCCGCCGGCTTGCTCGATATTTCCATCGACCACTCCGGTGCCATGGAGATCGCCGCCCGCGCCCGCGGGACCCCGCGCGTCGCTAACATGTTGCTGCGCTATGTGCGCGACTTCGCCCAGGTGCGCGCGAACAACCACATCGACGGCCCGGTGGCGGATGCGGCCCTAACCTTGATCGATATCGACCGCGATGGGATCGACGAGATGGACAAGCGGATCCTGGAGGCGATCATTTTTAAATTCGATGGCGGCCCGGTGGGCTTGAACTCGGTGGCGGTGGCGGTGGGCGAGGACGCTTCCACGCTGGAGGAAGTGAATGAGCCCTATTTGATCATGAAAGGTTTTCTCAAGCGGACGCCGCGCGGTCGGGTGGCCATGCCTGCGGCCTATGTTAAAATGGGGGCCCCCGTGCCGGTGCGCCCCGCGGTGCCGGACCTGCTTTCTTAACTTTTCTGCTTTTGGCCATGGCGATCCTCACCGAACTTCAGGGGCTGCTTCCCCAGCTGGGGAATCCCCGATTCCTTCACTTCTTGCTGGAGCCGCTCTTGCTTTGGGGGGTTCTCATTGGCTCGCTGGGCTGGATCCTCAGCGTGGGGCTGCTGCGGCAGCGGCGCGCGCAGGTGTGCAGCTTGTGGCTCCTTGCCTGCAGCGCCTTTGCCGTCTTGCCGGTGCTCCACTTCCGCCGCGAAGCGGCTCCGATCACGGCCCCCAGCGCCCGGTTGCTCAAAGAGCAAAACGAGCGCCGCCGCGATACCCAGTGGGTGTACCTCGGGCTGGGCTCGCTGGCCTTGATCGGCCTCTTCGCCACCGGGGAGGGCAAGGGAAAGTCTGGCACCTTCTTCAGCCTGGCCATCGCCGGGGCCGGACTGTCCACGGCCGTTTTCAGCCTGTGGTTGCAGGAGAAAGAGGTCGCCCTCTTCCACCCCGACGCGCGGCGGGCGCTGCGCCCTGCCACTATTGAAATTATGGAAAACCTCCTGCGCTGCAGCGCTTTGCCGGTAATTTGGGTTTGATTGTAAAAATTAGTTGAACAATTCGATCCTGACATTATGGTTTCGCCCGTCTTCTAAAATCCTATGAAAAACACCATCCTTACGCTCGGTCTGGCCGCCCTCGGCCTGGCCTCCGCTCAAGCCGGCACCGGCTACGTTAGCTACGGCAAAGCCCCCAAGGCTCCTGCTCCTTTGGAAGTGCCTAGCCTCTGCGAATGCTTCAACGGCAACACTTCGAATGTCAGCGTGTTTGCGGCGGCGATTCTCCCCGAAACCAGCAGCAACGAATTTGACGACGCCCTCGGCGGCGGGATCGCGATGAACTATTTCTTCACCGAAAATGTCGGCGTGGAAGGTTCCTACAGCATCTTCGGCACCGATAGCGCAGTCCACCAGGTCAGCGGCAGCGTCATCTTGCGCCTCCCTATCAAGAGCCTCTGCTTGGCTCCTTACGCCTTTGCCGGCGGCAGCTTGCACTCGGACGGCGTGAACCAGGGCACCTGGCACCTCGGCGGCGGTTTGGACTACCGCTTTGCTAACTGCCTCGGCGTCTTCGCCGATGCGCAGTACAACTGGGCCGACGACACCAGCGACTACACCACGGTGCGCACCGGGCTTCGTTTTGGCTTCTAAGCGAGGGCAGGCTTAGATCTGCATCTCATCCGAGGGCCGCACCGCGAGGTGCGGCCCTTTTTTGATCAAAAGCGGCCGAGCCAGGGGGGATGCCGCTCCAGGGCCGCATAGAGGGCGGCGCGCAGCCCGCCGAGGAGGCGGCGCGTCGTTAGGGCATCGGCGCAGAGGGCCTTGAGGCTCCAGCCGCCGGCCGCGAGTTGGCTCCAGCCCAAGTAGATGCCAGGGCCTTGCAGGGCGGCCACGGCCGCTTCGGGAAAGGGGCGCGCGCTGACCCAAAAGCAGCCGAGGTAATGGGCTTGCGGGAAGCAATCGGTGAGGGCGGCGAGGGTGGCAGGCTGTTCCGGCTCCACGCGGTAGCGCTCGCGGGCCACCAAGCGGCCGTCGACGCGGAGGTCGGTTTGCCAGGCCAGCTGGCGATACTGGAAGACTTCGCCGCTGGCGACCCGGCCGGGGCTGAGCCATTCGAAGAAGAGGAGTTCTGCCTCTGCCGCGACGTCGAGGGTGGTCTGCTGCGCGTAGACCGCCCCCGCCTGGGGGATGAGAGGCTCGGGGAGGAATTCCACGAAACTTCCGGCGGCGGCCTGCACGCGCTGCTGGAGTCGGGCGGGCGTTCCGCTGCGCGATTGGTAAACCCGCCCGGCGCTAGGAGTCGTTAGGACGAGCCGGGCCCCGCATTCCACTTGGGCGAGCAGGTCGAGTTCGTCGCCGTCGAACAGTCCGGCGGTGGGATTGACTACGTTGACCACGAGGGCGCCGCGGTCTTGGTGGGGTTTGCTCAGGTGGAAGGGGGCGCAGAACGACTGCTCGCGCAGGGCGCTTTCGCCGTTGGCGAGGCGGGCGCAGGTCAGATGGAGGTGGCCCTTCACACAAAGAGAAGTTCGTGTTTCAACCACGCGAGGAGGGGCTCTTTGCCCTGTTCCGATTTTAAGTCCGCGAAGAGGAAGGGCCGCGCGCCGCGCATCTTGGCGGCGTCCCGCGCCATCACCGCGAGGTCTGCGCCCACCAGCGGCGCTAACTCCGTTTTGTTGATGAGGAGGAGGTCGCTGTGGCGGATCGCCGGGCCTCCCTTGCGGGGGATCTTGTCGCCCTGGGCGACGTCGATGACGAAAATCGAGGCGTCCACTAACTCCGGCGAGAAGGTGGCCGAGAGGTTGTCGCCGCCGCTTTCTAGCAGCAGCAGTTGCAAGTCGGGATGGCGCCGCTCCAGCTCCAGTGCCGCCGCCATGTTCATGCTGGTGTCGTCTCGGATAGCGGTGTGGGGGCAGCCGCCGGTTTCCACCCCGATGACGCGGTCGGCGGGGAGCACGCCGGCGCGGAGGAGGAATTCGGCGTCTTCCTTGGTGTAGATGTCGTTGGTGATGACCGCGATGGAATACTCGTGTTGGAGCCACTGACAGAGGCGCAGCACGCACATGGTTTTGCCGGAGCCCACCGGGCCGCCTACGCCGATGCGAATTGGTTTTGCATTGCTCATGAGATAGGAGGTTGTGAGTTAGGAGATAAAGAGTCGCTCCGCCGCCCGAGCGTGGCGCATGGAGGCGATCTCGAGCAGGGGGTTGAACCAGCCGACCGCCTCGGGCGGCACCTGGCAGGCGTCGGTTAGGAGGGGGGCGAGGGCGCGGACGGCCCGCCGGATCATGCCCTGACAACGGTCTTGGCCGAGGGGCATCAGCTTCATGGCGGCGGTGGCGCTGCCGGCGATGGCCTGCTGGGCCCAGGCGCAAGCGGCGGCCTCCACGGGCAGGCGGCGCCATTCCAAGGCGCTCACCGCCAAGTGATGGCAGGGGGCCCCCCGGGCGGCGTAGGCGGCGAGCAGGGGGTCGGCGTCTAGTTGTTGCGTTAGGGCCAAGCGGCGCGATCCCAATTGGCGGCTGGCGGCGCGCGATTCCGCCGCCAATTTCCAGGCGTCGAGGGTTTCGTCGAGGGCCTGCAATCCTGCCAAATCGCCCTGCGCGGCGCAGCGGTGGCCCGACGCTAGGAGCGGCACTTCCAGGGCCAAGAGCCCGGGCAAGACTTGGCGGTGCAAGAAAGCCTCCAAGGCTGCGGCGTCGCCCACGACTCCAGCCTGCACCAGTTCTTCCAGCCCCAGGGAGTGCGCATAAGCGCCCGAGGGGAAGGCGGAATCGTTCACCTGGAGCAGCCAGGGCAGCCAGTCAGGTAGCATGGGGTGTGGTGCGCAAAGGATGGAAAACGACGACGACCTCCTCCACCGCCCAGCCCTCGCGCTCGCTCCATTGGCGCACCGCTAAGTCCTGGGACACCCGCAGCCAGCCGTCCCCAATCTCCACGGGAAAGTGGAGATTTCCCAGCTGCCAACCGATCAAGGCCGCCTGCGCGGCGGAGGCGCAGGCCAGGTGGAACACCGGCTCCGGCTCCTGGAGCACGACGTAATCGGCGGTCTCGGTCCGGTGAATCACGGCTCCGGAGCACAGCCGGGCCTCCAGATTGAAGCCGAATTCCACGCCGTCTTCGGCCGTGGCCCGCCAGCGCCGTTTGAGAAACATGGCCCGCTCGGCCCGCAGCGCCACCTGTTCCGCCGGGGGGCGGGGCGAAGCGTCGAGAAGGTGGCGTTGCACGAGCAGCATGGCGAAAAGGGGCGCGCCCCGAGTAAAATATTGATTTGTAAAGCAGACTTGGGACCAAGTGGCCGCGCCATCCCGCCTTTTTTTTGCCGCAAGACAAGTGGCGGATTTCCGCTAAGGTGGTCCCCCTGCTTTTTTCCTCGCCCGTGCCCGCCCTGCTCCTCCTGCTCTGCTGCCTGTTGGCTGGCCTCGCGCCCGCCCAGAGCGCAGCTGCGGATAAACCCGCTAAAGGGTCCAAATCCAGCCCAGCCCAGCCGAAGCCAGCCAAGCCGAGTCCGCCGAAGCCGAGTCCGCCGAAGCCCACTCCGCTGAAGCCGAGTCCGCCGAAGCCGAGTCCGCCGAAACCGACTCCGCTGTCCCCGCCCAAAGTGGAGTGGCGCCCGGTTTATTACAAAGGCCGGGCCTATGTGCCCGCGAACCAGGTAGCGGATTACTACGACCTGCGCGTCCCCGAAATCTGGCAGAAATCGTTTTCGCTCAACAGCGCCGACCGCAAGTTCACCATCGACCTCAGCGTGGGCCAGAAGCGGGTCAAACTGAGCGGCTGGACCTTCTACTTCAGCTTTCCCGTGGTTCAGCCCAAGGGCGTCCCCATGATTTCCGTCTTCGACGTGCGCAACGTCCTCGACCCCATCCTGCGGCCCAACGACCGGCGCGACCCCGCCATTTTGCGCACCGTGGTGATCGATGCGGCGGGCGGCGGCAAGGAGGTGGGCATCAAGTCGTCTGCGATCAACGAAAAGGACCTCACCCTGGCGGTGGCTCGCCTGTTAGGCCCGCTCCTGCAAGCCAATGGCTATCGCGTGGTGTACACGAGGGAAAGCGACCGCGCCCTGTTGCCGGGTTTGCGCGTGATTACGGCCAACGACGTCGCCGAGGAGGCGATTTATCTCAACCTGCGCGCCGCCAGCGGAGCTCCCGCCCTGCGCGGCTTTGAGTGCGCCACCTTGCCCCCTGCGGGGACCCCCGCCACCAACGAAAGCGATAGCCCCGACATCGATAAACGCTTCTTTGCCGGCAACATCAACGACCGGGAAAGCTTGGCCCTAGCGACGACCGTGCAAAACAGCGTCGTCCGCCAGATCCACTGCCTCGACCTCGGCATCCGGCGCGTCCGCGTCGATGAATTGCGCGACATCCGCATGCCCGCCATTTCCTGTAAGTTAGGCTACCTCTCCCATCCGGAGGAGGCGAAGTTGCTAGCAACGCGCGACTACCAAGCCCAGCTGGCCTCCGCCATGGTGCAAGGAGTTGACCGCTATGCGCAGTTTCTCCGCAGTGGCTATGAAACCCGCACCGAGGAAGACCGCCAGCGCCCCCTCAGCTTTGGTCCCATCAGCGTCAAACAGGAGCCGATTCCCGCTTCGCCCGGCAGCGAAAAAGTCTGGCTGCGCGTGCCCATCGTCGGCACCACGCCCCCCGGCGCGGTTTCGGTAGGGCCTGGCATCGACCGCTCCCGCATGGAATTGCAGGTCTTTCTCTTTGATCTGGTCAAGGGCGCGGAGATCGACCTCTCCACCGCCAACCCGCCGGAGGTGAATTGGCTTTCGGTGCTTCCGGACTGGACCCAGGGCGTGCCCGAGTGGCTGCAGCTCAGCTATGTGCGGCCCTCCACCACGGCGGCGGAGACCAAGACCTATGGCCAGCGGGCTTACTACGGCTATGTGGCGCGCCTGATTTACGATGGCCGCCTGCTCGACGAATCCGCCTTCCCGCCTAACTTAAATCGCGCGCTCTACTATTTTACGCCGGTCTTCCCCCGCCGTTAGGGAGGGGGCCGCGCCGCCGCTTGCGCCGCGCTGGGGATGCGCCACCATGGAATCAGCCTGGCCCGGGCCTTTCCGGGACCAGCGCGCTTCCCTTTTTTTACTGCCATGTCCCAAGCCCCCGCCAAGCCCGCGACCGCCATCACTCCGACCCGCCAGGAGGAATTTCCCGAGTGGTATCAACAGGTCATCAAGGCCTCCGACATGGCAGAAAATTCCGAGGTGCGCGGCTGCATGGTGATCAAGCCCTGGGGCTATGGCATTTGGGAAAATATCCAGCGCCAACTCGACGGCATGTTCAAGGAAACCGGCCACTCGAACGCCTATTTTCCCTTGCTCATCCCGCTCAGCTATCTAGCCAAAGAGGCGGCTCACGTGGAGGGCTTCGCCAAGGAATGCGCCGTGGTCACGCATCACCGCCTCGAAGCGCAAAAGCAGGACGATGGCAGCGTCAAAATGGTCCCCACGGGCGAGCTCGCCGAGCCCTACGTGATTCGGCCCACGAGCGAAACCATCATTGGTGCCGCCTTCGCCCGCTGGGTGGAAAGTTATCGCGACCTCCCCCTCCTCATCAATCAATGGGCTAACGTGATGCGTTGGGAAATGCGCCCACGCATCTTCTTGCGCACCGCCGAATTCCTCTGGCAAGAAGGCCACACCGCCCACGAAACCCGCGAAGAGGCCCTCGCCGAGACTGCGCAGATGCTCCGCGTCTACGAAACCTTCGCCCGCGACCACCTCGCCCTCCCCGTCCTCACGGGCGAGAAGTCCCCGCGCGAACGCTTCCCCGGGGCCGAAAGCACCCTTTGCATCGAAGCCATGGTGCAGGACCGCAAGGCCATCCAAGCCGGCACGAGCCACTTCCTCGGACAAAATTTCTCCACCGCTTCCGGCATCCAATTCACCGGCCGCAGCGGTGCCCGCGAGTTCGCCTGGACCACCTCCTGGGGCGTTAGCACCCGCCTCATCGGCACCCTCATCATGGCTCATAGCGACGACGACGGCCTCGTCCTGCCCCCCCGCGTCGCCACCCAACAAATCGTGATTTTGCCGGTCACGCCCAAAGAAGATAGCAAACAGGCGGTGCTCGACGCCTGCGACGCCCTCGCCAAAGCACTGCGCGCCCGCCACTACGCCGGCGAACCGCTCCGCGTCCAGGTGGACCGGCGCGACCTCCCCGGCGGCACGCGCAATTGGGAATGGATCAAAAAGGGCGTGCCCCTCCGCATCGAAATCGGCCCGCGCGATTTGGAAAAAGGATCCGTCGCCGTGAGCCGTCGCGACCAAGGGCTCAAGGAAAAGGCCTTCATCCCCACGGAGGAATTGGTGCAGAGCGCGGCCGATCTGCTGGAGGCGATTCAGGCTGGATTGTTGGCGCGGGCCACGGTTTTCCGGGATGCTCACATGGTCCGCATCGCGGACCGGGCGGAGTTCGAGCGCTTTTTCACGCCGCAGAACGCGGAGAAGCCGGAAATCCACGGCGGCTTTGCCGTGGTGGACTGGGCGGGCAGCGCCGAGGACGAAGACGCCCTGCAAAAACAACTCGGGGTCACCATCCGCTGCTTGCCCTTCGGCGAGGAGTGGCTCCAGCCGGGAACTTGCTTCTACACCGGTCAGCCGAGCGCCCGCCAGGTGGTCTTTGCCAAGGCGTATTAGCAAAGATTACCAGTTAGGCGAAATCCGCCTTGGGAAGGTGGCCTGGGTCTGATCTAGCGGTTTTTCCGAATTGGGGACCTGGGGCCAGCCCTGGGCATCCGCCTGGGGGCTGCCCGGCAAGTCTCCAGGGACCGGCCGAGGGAATTCGCATCCCCATCCGTCCGTCCCTCCATCACTCCAGCACTGCGCGGGTGCCGTCAGCGCGGTTCGCTGGGGCAAAATCTCCGGCGGCCTCGCCTCCTGCAGCACTCTGGGCCGCGGGGGCGGCCTCGGCGCGCAAGCCGCCTTCGAGGCGGGCGAGCAGCGCCGCCGCCTGGGCCTGCCAGCTGAGGGTGGCATCGGTTAGTCCCTGGCGCGGGTCGAGCAAAGCGAGCACTTCATCGGCGAGGCGGGCCCGGGCGGGGTCGGTTAGCTCTACGGCTGCGGCGGCGTGTAGGTGGGGGACATCGGGATCCCGAGCGGGGCGGGGGCCGGATTGCGCTAGGAGGAGCTTGAGGTGCAGCCAGGCAAAGAGTTCGGCGGCGGGCTCGCCTGGCGCCACTCCCAGCCCCGAGCTGGCGCGCAGCGCGAGGTGGCGCTGTCGCTCCGGCGCCGCCAGTTGTTGATAGAGCTGGAGGCGGCGCTCCTCCAGGCTCCGCCAGGCCTTGCGCTGCGCCGCCGCTGCGACGCTGCGGCGATACCCGCCCCGGCCCGCCGTGCCGCCTAACCACACCAGCTGCCAGGCCGCCCCCAGCGCCCAGAAAACCGGCTGGTCAAAGCCCGCCAGCGCGCCGCCCAGCGCCGCCGCCGCATTGAGCGGCACCTGCCCTAGCACCGGAAGGGGTACGCGCTGCCAAAATCCAGCTTTGAGATAGGTCCACCAGGGCATGGGAAAAGGTGATGAAAAAGCGCAGCAAGCCCCCGCTGGCCCGGCACTGCGCCGCGCCGGTCCCGGGAGCCCATCGTCCAAGCGCCGCCCCCGTCCCCTTTTGCGTAGGCCATCTCCCGGAGGCGGAAGTGGGCTTGATTTCCCCTCCGCCGCAGCCCATGAAAGAGGCGTGACCACCCCCTCTCCCGACTGCGCCCGCCCCCTGCAGGGGCCTTTGCTAGCGGCGGTGTCGCGCTCCTTTTACCTCAGCCTGCGCTTTCTGCCCCCGCCGGTGCGGGCCCCGCTCAGCGTGAGCTATCTGCTAGCGAGGGCCGCCGATACCATCGCCGACGTGGCCGCCCTTCCCGCCGCCGACCGGCTCGTCCTTCTAGCGGAATTTCGCGCCGTCCTCGCGGGGGAGGCGGTGCCTCCCTTGGCGGCCCGCGCGGCGGCCTTCGCGGAGGCCGTGGCGCACTCCGGCGAGCGCGAACTGTTGGAGCGCCTCGCCGAATGCTTCGCTCAGTTGGCCGCGCTCACCCCAGGTTCCTATGCCTTAGTTAGGGAAGTGCTCGGCCACATCCTCGACGGCATGGAGCAAGACTTACGGCGCTTTCCCGAAGCCGCGCCGCTGCGCTGTCTGGGGACCGAGGCCGAGCTGGATCAATACACCTGGCAGGTGGCCGGCTGCGTGGGGGAATTTTGGACCGCGATCTGCGCGGCGGAGTTGCCCGGCGTCTTCACCCGCCCCGCTGCCGAGATGGCCGCCTGGGGGAAAAGCTATGGCCAAGCCTTGCAGCTGATCAATATTTTGCGGGATCAAGCGGGGGACGCCGCCATCGGGCGCTGCTATCTCCCGGAGACCTCCCTGCGGGCCGCTGGGCTGCAGGGCGAAGTGGCGTGGCCGGCGCGGGACTGGACCCCGTGGCATCGGGTGCGGCGCGATCTCCTAGGGCGCGCCAGGGAGGGCCTCGCGGCGGGCTGGTGCTACGCCGCTTCGCAGCGCTCTATCCGATTGCGTTTCGCCACCTTGATGCCGCTTCTCATCGGCGGGGCCACCCTCGATCAGCTCGAGGCCTTGCCGGAGGACGGCCCCCCCCGCGCCCTGAAAGTCTCCCGTCCCCTTGTCAAAAAGATGGTGCGCCGCGCCCTATGGATGGCGCTGTCGGGCCGCATTTCGCCCCCTTGAGCCGATGGAAGCGCACGAATGGCAGGACTGGCGGGAGAACTTGGCGGAAGCCCTGGAGGCTTTTCACACCACGCACATGCCCTTTGGCAAATATGGGCCTAAACACTATCCGCCGCGCGGCTTGCCCCTGGCGCTGCTGCCCGCCGAATATCTGATGTGGTTCAAACAGCAGGGCTTTCCCAAAAGCAAGCTGGGCAGTCTGCTCGAGGCCCTCTGCGACATCCACTACACCGGTGCCGAAGCCGTCCTCCAGCCGCGCGACGGCTCGGCCCCCAAGCCCCATCCGCTGCGCCACCCCAGGCGGCGCACCTTCGATTTTGGGAAAGGAGACTAGCGCCATCTTGCGCCGCTATTTCCGCCAGAGCCACCGCAGGGAATCCGGCAAAATGGAGCCGCCAAACTTCCCGCTGTGGGCGGAGTCGGGCGAGAAAATGAATTGATAGTCGTACTTCATGAACGCCAGGCTGTTGGCCATCTGCTGGTTGGCTAGGGGCCAGTTGCCGAATTTGTTATCGAGGTCGCGGGCCCCGTCCTGAAGAAAGACCCGCAGCGGCTTCGCGGGCTCCGTCCGCCGAATCAAGGCGGGGTAGATGTAGCCGCCCCGGATGTCGGTGAAGCTGCCCACGTGGCTCATCACCTTGCGGAAGAGGTCGGGCCGCTCCCAGGCCGCCGTGAAGGCGCAGATGCCCCCGCTGCTGATGCCGGCAATGGCCCGCTGCGCGGGGTCGGCGCTGAAGGACCAGGTCTTGGCAATCTCCGGCAGCAACTCCTGCTCCAGGAAGGAAGCATAAGCGGGACTGGGCGTGTCGTATTCCTCGGAGCGATGGCTGCGCAAGCCCTTGGCCGCCTCCCAGCCGTCCCCCTCCGGCAGGGCCTCGCCAAAAACCCCAGGATTGACAAAAACGCCCAGGGTCACCGGCATCTCTCCTTTGGCGATGAGATGATCCATCACGGTGGGCGCGCGGAATTGCCCCTGCCGGTCCACGTAGGCGTGGCCATCCTGGAAGACCATCAGCGCGGCCGGCCGAGAGGCCTCATACTGCTGCGGCACATACACCCAATACCGCCGCACCGTGCCCGGAAAGACCCCGCCCTTGCTGACAAAGGTAAACCGCTGAATGCGCCCCTCCGGCACCCCCGCCGCCGCCTCGCCTTCGGGCGGTTTCGCATAGTCCGGCTCCGCATAGGGCTCCGCCCGCGAGGCCGCCGCCAACGCCAGAAAACTCCCCAGAAAGAAAAAAGCGCGCAAGGTTATCATGTGCCAGCCGGGACGGCCCGCCCTCCAGCTTTCTTTCAGGATGGGGGAATTTCGCTTGCGCCACGCCAGTAGGCCGCGATGGTGACTCCCTGCCAGCGTTGGCATGACGGGGCGTAGCTCAGCTTGGTAGAGCGCTTGCTTTGGGAGCAAGAAGTCGTCAGTTCGAATCTGGCCGCCCCGACTCTTCTGAGTTTCAGTGAGTTGCGTGCAGTATAGGGATAGGGTTGGAACGAGGGACGGAACGAGGGGCGGAACGAGGGGCGGAACGAGGGAAGGATTGGGTATGGGTTTCATTCTCGGTCGCTCCTGCTGGGTCGTCGGTGGCGATGGCGCGTCTTTCTGGCGGTCTGTTGCGTTCTGCATCGCTGCGCCCCAATGGGCTGTTGGATGGGGAGGTAGCCAGAGCGTCTCGCTCTGGGGGCTGGCAATGAAACAGACCGGGACGGTCTGGTTACCGTGGGCGTGGCCCTGGGTAGCCAGAGCGTCTCGCTCTGGGGGCTGGCAATGAATCAGACCGGGACGGTCTGGTTACCGTGGGCGTGCGCTGC
>CALQKQ020000061.1 GCA_943331195.2 Akkermansia muciniphila
CGAAGCCCCCCGAGGCCAGACGGCCCCCGGCTTCAGACAACCCGGCGGGGCCATCGCCCAGCGGCGGCAAGACATCGACGTGAACCTGAGCCATTTTCAGATCTGTGGGGCCGAACAACAATCTCGGCCGCAGGGGGAATGCCGCCCGCACGCTGCTGCTGCCCAGTCCGGGGCGGCGGTAGGCATACATCGTGGCGTCATAGTCCGGAGTACGCAAACCACTGCCGTCGGTTAGGTCGTAGGTTTCCTGCACCCCGAGCCGAAACCACGATCCACTCGGGAGCGATCCACTCTGCGGCGTCAGCACGGCCTCGCCTATGGCGGTGACGGCTTCGGGCTCCAAACTAGCCAGTTTTTCGCGCGGTGCCACCGATCCCGCAGCCGTAACCAGGCTTTCCAAATCCTGGGCCGCGCCTGGCGGCAGCACCTCGCCACGGACCGCCGCCAGGGGGGCTCCGGGCCCGCCATCGCGGACCAAAGCGGCTACGGTTCCACTTTCGGAAAGGTCTAAAGACCATTCATCGCGCTGCGCGGCCTCGGCTGGCCCGACTGCCAACACCCGCCAAACTCGGGCGCTTTCATCGAAGCGCACCGCCGTAACGTTTTCATCCGCAGCCACCGCGTCCGCCAGCCGCAGCCGGGCCACGCCGGGGAGAGTCGGTGTTTCTGGCAAATCGATGTGAAAGGCGGCCAAGGGACTCCACCCAAAAGGAAGCGGAAACGGCAGCGTTTGCGGACCCAGCCCCGTGAGCCGAACCTGGCCTGGTTGGGTAAAAGCACCCGCTGGGAACACCAGACTCACCGTTTTGCCACTATCTGTTAGCTTGGTCGCTTCCAGCACCGAGACCTCCGCCGGCTCGCCCTCCCGCGCTAACCACGGGCTCGGCATCAGCGCGATCGCCCCGTCCGCTAGCGCCGCCACCCGCTCCACGGGTCGGTAACCGGGGGCGGAAAAAGTCCAGCGATAGTCCCCTGCCGTCAGGCCCAGCGAAGCGAATCCTTCCTCCCCAGCGGCAAAGTCGCGGGAGCCGAGCGGCCCAATTTCCCTAATTTGAACACCGGCCAGTGGATGCCCCGTGCCATCCACGGCCCGGGTGTGCGCCAAGGCAAAGTGGCCCGTCGGGGCCACCAGGACCGTGACTTCCCGCACCACCACCCCGCCGCGCCCGTCGCTAACGGTAAGGGTGACCTGCGGCGCGCCAGCGCTGTCAAAAGCCTTCGCGGCCGCCGCCCCCGACGCGACGGCCCCCGCCCCAAAGTCCCACGAAAAAGTCAGGGGATCCCCATCCACATCCGTGGCCGCCCCCGCAAAGGAAATATCCGAACCCATCCGCCCCGCATACGGCCCGCCCACATTGACCACGGGATCGTGGTTGATCCGGCCCGCCAGCGCCACTTCATAGCGCACGTTGAGGGTGCGGGCCCGGGAAAAGCTCAAGGGCAGGCGCAGGACCGCACCCGGCTCCCAGCCTTGCGGCCCCAATGTCCCGCTCAGATCAAAAAAAGGCTGCTGCCAGGGCTCCTCCGCAAAACCTCCCTGGGCTCCCAGCACCGTCACTCCCTTGCGGACCTCTGCGCCGGCAGCGTTCTTAAAAGAGACGATCGCATGCAGCGGTCCATCAATGCGCCGACCACTCACATTGGTGAATTCCAAATCCACCGACGAAGTGAGGATCCCACCCGCCCGCTGCAGCGCCGAGCGTTCCCCCGCCGCACTCACTTTGACAGTGCCCGCATCAAGCCGCACGGCGGCATCCTCAGCCCAAAGCGACCGCGCGCCCGCCACCACAAACCCCAGCAACACTAACGGCCAGATGACCACCGAAACCAAGCCCCGGCGCACGCAGAACCTATTCTGAAAACGGGAAGTTAACAAATTCATAGCAAAGAGAAAACGGGGAAAAGCTTACACCGCGCCACCCCAAGTCCACCAGCCCTCCGCTGGCGCCGCAGACCCACCGCAACCAGCACCGCCCCAAGCGCCCCCAGAGGAGCAGGCTCCGGAATGGTGACCGCTTCCAGCACCACGTTGTCCACCGCCGCCACCGAATCGCCCGCCACCCCATTCCCATCAATGAACTCAAAGGCCACCGTGACAAAGGCCGCCACCGGCAGGCTCAGGCGATAGTGCACCCAGCCGCCGCCTTTGGCACTCGCGGACACCTCCATGTCGCCATACAAGGTCGGCGACCCCCGAAAATCCGCATCCAGCACCCCAGAAGCCACGTCAAACATCCCCCCCAAAAAATCACCCCCAAAAGGCATCTCCCCCGCAAAGGTTGACGCAAACAGCGCATCCGGAGTCGCCCCCGCAGGCACGAGCGGGGACAGCGCATTCAAAAAATCAAAACTCAGCTGCAACGCTATCGTCGTCGCCACGGGCAT
This sequence comes from Akkermansia muciniphila, assembly GCA_943331195.2. Classification (GTDB taxonomy): domain Bacteria; phylum Verrucomicrobiota; class Verrucomicrobiia; order Verrucomicrobiales; family V1-33; genus CAIZWU01. Next base: position 2,386 of record CALQKQ020000061.1, read on the forward strand.
CGCCGCCGTTTGAAACAACGCCGCCCATTCCCCGCCCTGATCAGAAAAAACCGCCGCCTCCCCCGTGTTGAAGACCACGCCCTCGCTCGCCCACGACGTGGCCCCCCCCGCAAAGCCGCTGTTCATCAACAAGTTAGCCCCCTGCAGCGGCAATGCGACCGACCACAAAGCGGCAACGCTAAGCCATCGCCGCAGAAATGAGAATGGATATAACATGGACGGCAGCTATCAGGCAATTTTCGGCCCATTCGACAAGAAAATTCTCTTTTTAGTGAAAATTTTATCGCAGGCCCTATCCTGCCCCCTGGTAAATCAGGCCTCGCGGCTAGAGGCCGCGACTCCCTGCCCATCAAAGCACCCCGCCCCCCTTTGGGGCCAACCTCAGGGCAACCTGCCGCGACAAAGGCAGCCCCGGCGGCACCCCCTCAAGGCACCAGCATCCCCGGAGCCACTCCCTCCGCTGCCGACCCTATCCAAAGACGCCAATAAAGCGCCCCCTCGGCCGCCCCTAGACGAAACCTAGCCTTCCCATAATGACCATCAGGACTCGGTGGACCTGGGCTCAGCCACGCCACTTCCCCCTCGCTCGGACTGCGCCACTGCCCCAAATCCCGCGACACCTGCAGCCGCATCACCACCGAGGCCGCCCTCGCCCCCAGCGGCCGCCAAAACGAAAAAACCATGGGCTCCGCAGCCTCCGGCAGGTCAATTAAGCTGCCCTGCGCCACCCGAGGATCTCCCCCTAGCGCAAATTCAGCCAGTGTGTTCCAGCCGTCCGCATCTCGATCCTCCACAAGCAAACCCTCGCTCAGAACCTCCCCTGGCAGTTTATCCTCCACCCAATCCAGCGGCAACAACGGGGTATAAGTCACCCGCAACACGATCTCCTTCGCCACCGGCGCGGCACCTGCCGTCGTCGCCACCAGCCGCAACTCGTTCTCCCCAACCGCTAGGGAAACGCTCGTCTGCCAGCGACCCAGCGCATCCACCCCCCCGGCGGAAAGGCCATTAACCGTCACGGAACCAATCCCCTGAGCCGAAAAAGCCTGGCCGCTCAGGGCCAACTGCGCACGACGCACCACCGCAGGCGGCAGCGGCCCATCGACCAAGAAATCAATATCATAGGGAGCTTGCCCAGGCACCAGATCCGAGCGCACCAGCAGCAAGCGCCCCGCTTCCCCATTGGGAAAGAAGGGATACTCGGGCCCCTGCAAAATCGCAAAGCCATCCGCCCCCCAACGCAGCGCCTTGCGCGAAACCAATCCGCTCGCCGGCAGGGCAAATTTGCGCAGCGGGGCCAGATGGGTGGTATCAAAACTAGTGAGCGCATTCCCCAACACCACATAAGCGCGCTGCCGCGACATCTCCAACGCCGGAAGCCCCGCGTTGGTATTCATCCCCGGCACCATCCCCCGAAGACTAAGGTCCCGCCCATCAATGAGATAGCCATTGGAACTGAGCGCAAAACCCTCCGAACTCACAAAATCCACCCCATAAGCCCCAAAACCCTGCCGCTGCCCCTCCTCCGCAGCTCCGCTCGCCTTGAGGCGCAGCCGGGTGAACTCAAAACCACTCGTGTAGTCGTCATAGGTAAACAGCACGTCCGCCGAAGGCCCCCGCTCAATCCGGCTACCGTCATACACCCCCGTGTGAGCCGACCGCGCCACCGCGCCATCCATGATATAGATCCCATAGTACGATAGAGCCACCGCAAAGGAGTTAGGCTGGCCCTCCAGCGCCACCAGGTCCGTCGCCAGCGGCAGCGAGGTGTATGGAGTGGATGGCAAGTTGATCGCCTCCGCGATCGCGAAAGTGGCGAGATCAATCCGCAATACTTGTGAGGCCTCCCCCAACGCTACATAAAGATACTCGCCCCCGTCCGTGATCGCCATCGCCCCCAAACTTTGTCCAATCGACAAACGCCGCACTACCCGCCCACTGCGGGCGTCGATTTCCAATACCCGATTCACCGTGGATGCCTCCCCCTCTTTCTTCATCGCCACATAAACCAAAGGAAGACTGGGGTGAACCACCACATCCAGGGCATTCAAGGGAATCACGTGAGCCGTATTAGGACGGTCTTCGAAAAGCACCGAAACTGGCAGCTCCGCCCCATCATTAGAAATGTCAGGGTCTATCGAGTCCGTCAGCAAACTCGCCACCAGCACTTGCGGACCAAGCACCCCGCTGCGCGCGCTAAACTTGACTCGCCCGCTCGCCCCTGGCGCTAGGTCGCCAAACCGCACCGTCAAGGTGTTGCCGCTTAGGGTCGTGCTGGCCTCCCCCGCCTGTATCCCACTCAGCGAAAACGCGGCTGGCACCACCAGCATCGCCCGCACCGCCCGCGCCGGATTCGGCCCCGCATTGCGCACCACCAAAGCGAATTCCCGCGGCTGGTTTTCCCACAGCGTACCGTCGGTTTCCGCAAAAGCCACCGCCACATCGGCGGCCGGCCCCGTCGGGGCCACGTCCGGGTGCTTCAGCAACACCACCGCCCCACTGGCCAGCCGCAGCGCCACGCCCATGTCGCCCCACCGCTTGATCTGCGATATCGCGCCCATCCCCGGCGGCAGCGCCACCCGACTCACCAACTGCAGCGAAGCCGCATCGAAAACAAACAGCCCCTGGCTCGCCTCCGCAGCATAAAACCGCCGCGCCGCCGCATCCGCCTCCACCGCCCACGTCGCCACCCCCGCCGGAAGCGCCAGCCGCCCCCGTCCCAGCAAGGTCTGCCCATCGGCGACCACCCCATTGCTCCCAATCACCAAATCCCCCGAGGCCTCCAGGGTGACCCCAAACGCCGCAAACGGCGACTGCGCCGAACGCTGCAAGGTCACGCCCCCTTCCCTAGCTAATAATGTACCGAAATCAAATCCGGTATCATTGCCGTTAAAACCATAAATGACCCCCGGCCGCCCCGAGCGCGCCAGCGAACCATAATTCAAAGTCGTTTGACCCGCGACCAAGCCCCCATGGCGGTACAAAGCCGCCGTGTTATAAGTGCTTCCCGTGGCTTGCTGAGCCACCATCACGCCCTCCGGCATCCCCGGAACGCATTCCACGTCCACCGGAAAAAAGCTATAGCTGTTCCACGGAAACCCGCTCCCTGACAACACAAAGCTGCGCACCACGGCTCGAGTGGCCAGGTTATATTGTACCATCTGCCCACTCGACCACAGCCCCACATACGCGAAGGCCCCGTCGTCCGTCACCGCCAGTCCCCGCGGATCGCTCCCGATAAAAGCGCTCGGAGTCTGCGCCCCCGTCGCCGGATCCACCGCCACCAAGGTATTGGCCAAGCCCGCCCCCGCCCCCGGGCCTGAAGTATAGAGCAGCCGCTGCCGCAGCCTATCAACCTCCATCGCCGCAGCCTTAGCCTCCAGCATCCGGTAGGGCCGGACTTCCCCGCTCCGCACCGTCAGTCCGCCGCTGCTCAAGCGCAGCCGCAGCCCCTCCATGCTGTCAGGCACGAGCACCTCTACCTGGGCCTCTCCAGCTCGAAAACTCCCCGGCAACACCGCACCCAAAGCCTCGCCACTGGACGCCTTTTCCCAAACCGCCTCCAGCGCCTCACCATAGCTGAGCAAGGCGACCCCATCCACGTTGCGCGCCTGCACCGAAACCGAGGCCGCCGATCCCATCGCCGCCCACTCCGGCAGGCCGCTCAGCCCGAACTGCGCCAGCGTCGCATCCAGCACCGAAATCTCCACCTGCCCCCTAGCGAAATCGAGCGCTTCCGCCGCGACCACCGCCACCCGAACCCCCGTCGCCAGGGGATCGTTCGTCGGCGTCAGGGCAAAACCCACTTCCATCGCCCCCGCTGGAATCGTCACCGTCGCCGGAACCCCCAGCGCCGCGCCCCCCTTGCTTGAGAGGCTCACCACGAGCGGAACCTCTAAAGTGCCGGGAATGCGCACCTTGCCGCTGAGCCCCACCGCATCCTCAAAAACCACCCCGGGAACGTCCACCGCCAAAATCCGGAGATCATCGTTGGCCACCACCACCGACGCCTCCGCCCGCTCCCCCCAAGCAGCCATCAAGGCCTGCACCGACACGGCAAAATCCTCATTGATCCGCGTGTCCTGCGTCGCCGAAAAACGGAACCCATAACGCGTGAATCCCGCCGGAATGGTCACCTCCGCAGGCAAGGACAAACCGCCAGCCGCTGTCAGACTCACCACCACCGGGTACCCCGCCGCTTGGCTCAAGCTCAGCTCGCCCAAACCCGCCCCACCCTCTTTGATCCCCGCCGGAAGCTGCAAGCCGAGCTTCGCCACATCGTCATCGCGGATCAAGGTAACAAACAACGCTGACTGATAGCCCGCCGCCGAGGCCCGCAACACCGACTGCCGCGGCCCCTGAATCACCTTGTCGTCCTCAATCAAAAACAACAAATACCCCCGCTTCAGGCCCGCCGGAATCGTGATTTGCTGCGAAGCAGGCGTCAACATGCTCGCCGTCACCGTAACCACCGTATCCGTGCTCGCCGGACTCGGCAAATCCACCCCCAGCGCCAGCGCCCCCTCCCCTTCGGAAAATTCATACGGAGCCGAAAGCCGCAGCGCCGGAACAGCTTGCGCCAGCAGATCGCCAGTCCAAACCAAACTGACCGCAACCAAGAAGAGAAAAAAAGAGTTCATGGACGAGAAGACTTCAAGCCTACACCACGGTCTTGGCTTCACCAGAATAATCCCCGCCATCTCGCCGCCAGCGAAATACCCGGCAAGAATCCGCCCAGATCTCCCAGTCAGCATGAACCATCAGCTTAGCCGCCTGTGCAATGATGTCGGCCAACCCCTCCCCGCTCGCCCGTGGAAAGTCCGCCCCAGCCGACTCACTTCCCTAAAGTAAATAAATACTTCAGCAGATCCAGCCGCTGCCCCGGACTCATCCACGCCGTCAGGCCCTCCGGCATCAGGCTGCCGCTCTCGTGCCGCTCCGCAATCTCTGATCGCCGCAGCGACTGCACCACCTCCGCCCCAGGTTCGCGCAAGCCCAACGCCGCTTCATCCTCACTGACCTTGTAGCCCGTGATCATCCGCCCATCCCGCAGCGTCACCGTGCTCAAGAAATAGCCCTCCTTAATCTGGCGCTGCGGCCAGAGCACCGACTCCGCAATCAGCTCCGGCGTCATGCCGCGCCCCGCCGCCGTCAAGTTAGGCCCAGTGACCCCGCCCTCCTCGCCCACCCGATGGCACCCGAGGCAAGCCGACAGCGCCATGCGAAACACCTCTCCGCCGCGCTTCCCATCCCCTTGGGCTTGCGCTTGGGCCACCAACTGACTCACATAGGCCGCGCTATACGGCGGTAGGCTATGGGGCTCCACCAGGCCCGCTGCCGGGCGCAGCACCGCGTCCAACCCCGGCTCGCGCCGCCCCGCCTTCGCCAAGGCCTCCAACAGCGCCGCCGCCGCCTCGCGCGGCAACGCCACTTTGGCCAGAGCCTCCTCCCAAGCCGCCGCGCCCCCCGCGCGCTCCAAGAAAATCCCTTGAAGCTCCCCAAGCAGTTCCCGCTTCCCGCGCGCCGCCAGCGCCGCTCCCTGCCCCGCCGCCCCCGGCAAATCCAGTGGAGCCAGTGCCCGCAGCGCCGCCATTAACAAGGGCGGCTCGCCCCTGCCACTAGCCAAGGCCACCAACTCCGGAATCGCCGCCGACCCCGCCAGCGCCGCCAAAGTCTCCACCGCCCCCGCCTCCCCCGCGCCCACTTTGCCCCGCACCGCCTCCACAAAATCGACCAATCGAAAAGCCCGAATCAATTGCAAGGCCGCCGTCTGCTCGGAAATCTGCGCCGATTGCAACCAGGCCGGTATCGCCTGCAGCCACGCCGCAGGCACCGCTAGCCCCGGCAAATCCGCCGCCCGCGCGCTCACCGCCGCCACGATTTCCGGCCCCACCGGACCCGCCTCCACCGCCGCCGCCACATCCTCCACCGAACCGCCCCGAATCAGCAAGCCGCGCAGCGCCGTGCGCGCCTCCCCTTCCAAACGCCCCCCCGCCAACAGGGCCCGCACCACCGGACCCAAACCCTCGCCGCCATCGCTTTGCAGCACAAAAGCCAAGTGCCCCGCCTGCCCCCCAAACGTCAGCCGTCCCGCCTCCAGCGCCGGACGCCACACCCCCTGCAACGCCTTCACCGTATTGGCCAAAGCATAATCGATAAAGCGGTCCCGCGGGTGATCGAGCACCCGGCAGGCCACCTCCAAAATCCGTTCCCCAGGAAGATAGCCCGCCGCAATCACCGCCTCCAAACGCACCCGCGGATGCGGGTCCTGCACCGCCGCCGCCAACTGCCCCAAAGCCTCCTCCTCCGCCGCCGCTCCCACCAGCCCCCGATCCTGCCAATGCTGCCCCCACACCCTCACCGCAAACGCGCGCAGCCGCCCCTCGGGATGGCTCAAACAGCGGCGCAGCAACGCCTCCCCCATCCGCCCCTGGCTGCACTGCAGCGCCAGCCACTCAAAAAGCCGCTCCGGCGAAGCCTCCCCCGCCACCTCCCGCTCCCCAGGCCCCGCCGCCCCATCAGCCAACAAACGCCGCGCCCGATCCCGCACCCAGCGCTCCCGCGATCCCAATTGCTCCAGCAACTCCCCCGCATCCATCCGCTCCAAGGCCGGGCGCGCCGCCAACGCCCGATCCGTCGCCGCCACCCGCCAAATCCGTCCGTGCACCCGATCGCGATTCGGATCCCGATAGCTCGCCTGGTAGTGCCCAATCACCGGATTATACCAATCGCACACATACAACGCCCCATCCGGGCCCGCCTGCACCCCCAGCGGACGAAAGGCCCCGTTCGACGAAGTCAGAAGCGGCCCCAGTTCCTCCGTTTTAAAGCCGCTGCCATCTTCCACTAAGCGATAGAGCAGCACCGAATTCGAAAAATACACCGGCTTGCACAGCGCCCCTTGCAGCTCGGGCGGGAGGTGACTGCCCTGAAGATATTCCAAGCTCATCCCCTTCACCGGAGAAACCGCTAGGGAACCGATCCCATCATAGCGCGGCGGCGTCGGCCACGTCCCCAGCCCAGGCGTCGTATAAAATCCTGGGGTGTTGTCCGCCGCGCAGTGAAACACTTGTCCCCAGTCGTCAAAAGTCACCCCCCAACAGTTAGCCCCCGCCGCCGCGTTGCCAAAAAAGCCCTGCAGCTTCCAGCTCCGCGGGTCAAAACGCCACAGCCCCGCGCGATCAAACCGCACTAATCCATGCGGAGTCTCAATTCGCGAAAAAATGTGCAGCCCCTGGCTAAACCACAGACAACCATCCGGCCCCCAGCGCAGCGAGTTGATCATCTGGTGCGAATCCCCCGTCCCAAACCCCGATAAAATCACCCGTCGCTCATCCGCCACTCCATCCCCATCCTTATCCGCCAAAAAGGCCAACTCGGTACTCTCGCAAACATAAACCCCACCCTTCCCAAATTCAATCCCCATGGGCATCGTCAAATGTTCGGCATATTTATGAAAACGGTCCGCCTTGCCATCGCCATCGGTGTCCTCGCATACTAATAGATAGTCTCCCGGCGCCTGACCCGGTATAAGCTGCGGATAGGACGGCGAACAGGCCGCCCACAGTCGGCCCCGCTCGTCCCAGCGCATCGCCAAAGGCTTCACCAACCCATCCGCCTCGCTGGCGAAGAGATTGACCGCAAAGCCCGGCCTCACCTGGAACGACTGCCGCTCCTCCTCCGGCGACTGCACCGGCTGCGCCGCCCCCGCCGGCTCCTCCTCAGTCAACGGTGGCGCCACCGCCGCCCCTCCCCCTTGCGCCACCACGTCGCGGATCGCTTGGTCCGCCAGGCGCAGCCTTGGCTTATACTGCTCCAACTCCTGCGCCAAGGCCGGATGCCCCCCTGCCGCCTGCCCAAAGGGCTGCTCCGTGCGATCGCTATAGGCAAAGGCCCAGTTCGTCGCCCGCCAGCAGTCAAACCACTCCCGATTTTTCCGCACAATCGCCTGCCGCGTCGCCTCATGGCCCTCAAGCGAAATCCCCGGGTGCCCCATCAGGCTCGCCCCCAGCTGCCGACTCAGCTCCGCCCAACCCGCCGCCGTGGCGTGGATCCCATTGCTCGTCCAGGACTTGCCGCCCGACATCACCGGCGGCTCGATCGCCACAAAGGGCAATCCCTGGTCGGCCGCCAACTGCCGCACCACCTCCGTCCATTGCGGCAGGCGCGCCGCCGCCGCCGCCACCGCAGAACCCGCCGGAGCTACCCCCGGCTCCAGCGGCAGCGGCGCCAAAAGCACCACTCGCGGCGTCACCGCCCGCAGTTCCGCCAGCAATTGAGCATAGGCCGCCCGGAACTCCTCCGGCCCACGGTTGGCATCCATCGACTCCATCTGGCCAAATCCCAAAACCACACAGGTCGCCCCCATGGCCTCCAATTGCTCCTTCCAGCTCCCAAAATTCAAGTCCCGCCACTGTTCATACACCGTGTCCCCCTCCCACGCCAAATTGCGAAACCGAGGCCCGCTGCCCGCTGCCGCCCCCACCGTAAGCGCCGTCTCCAACCAGCCCGTCCGCCCCTCCTGCACCACATTCGTCCCTCCCAAAAAGGCGATCACCTCTCCCGGACGCATCGCAAATGTTCCTCCCACAAACGCTTCCTTCGCCAGATCCGGCACCACATCGGCAAAGCGCTGCTGCACCGGCCCCGCTGGGGCCAACCGCTTGCCCCCCGATCCCAACTCCACCATCTCCAAGTCTTTGTACCAAACCTGAGACTTCGCTCCCCCATGAATCTGCACCGCGATGATCCCCTTCTGCGGAATCGCAGGATCCGCTTCTGTATAATCAACCGTAAGCACGCCGTTCAGCCAAAGGCGAATGCGCGACCCCTCCGCGCGAATCCGATACTCATTCCACTCCCCCAGCGGCTTCCTCGCCTTTTCCAGCACGGCCGCCGTCGGCTGCGCCAACATGGTATTGCGTCGGCTCTCATCGTACAGCGCCCCATCAAATCCCGCCCCCAAATCAGCCTGATACCCCGAAACCTCGTGATTCCCTGGAATCGCCTGCGTGCGGAACTGCACCCCCCCATTCACAAAACCCTCCGTTCCGATCAACTTCCACTTCAGCGTCAACTCAAAGTCCCCATACTCCCGCGTGCTTCGCAAAAACTCATTGCGCGGCTGCATCACCTCCACCCGCCCCGCCGTGAAGGCCCCGTCCTCCACCCGCCACGTCGTCTGGGTGTCCCCCTCCCAACCCCGAAAACTGCCATCGCTCAACGGCACCGCCCCGGCTCCACCGCAAAACCCCGCCCAAAAGGCCAAAATACTCAGAGAAATGGAAAAATGTGGGGTCATGAGAAAATCAATTTGAGGCAGAATGCAGGAAACGCAGCTCCTTGGGAAGTTTGGTCCCCTCGCCACTCAGAAAATTCCCCGCCCCCCTTCCCTTCCCTCCCCTGCTCCGACGCCCCCTCCCCGGTCCCCCCTCCACAATCTCCGCTCGCGCTATC